>JAJZCB010000047.1 GCA_021846285.1 Bacillota bacterium | reverse complement strand
AGGTGAGGAGGTTCTGGCAGCCTATCGCACAGGCGAACCTGCGGCCAGAGTTGCCGTCGAAGAATGGTTGCGCGCGCTCGCGACTCTGTTATATTCAATTCAGAACGGGTTTGACCCGGAACGCGTCATCCTGGCGGGAGGCATCGTGGATAACGCCGCGGATTATTGGCCGTTGCTTATGGAGATGCTTGAGGCGCAATCGGTCCGGGTCGACCTTCATCGGGCAAAGCTCGGGAGCGCTGCGTCGCTCTATGGCGCTGCGCGCCTCGCGCTCAATCTCTGTGACCCGGAGCGCCGCCGCGCCATCGACAACCGGGAAGAAAAACCCGCTTGGCTGGAATCGTATGCTGTGCCGAGGCGAGTTCGGCGCAGCCGTGTTTGAGAAGCGGCGCAGCATACGATTCCGGCGGGCAGGAACGGGACATTTTCCGGGATAGGGCGGCTCGAACCGTCAACTCGCGCGGGTTCGCGTCCAAGAGCATGTTAGAAGAGCATTTAATTTCGAAAGAGAAGTGGGTGTTGGATTGAAAACGGTGCGGATCTTGGACACCAATCCGATGTTGATGGTGCGGTCCATGCTTCCAAGCATGACCAAGGCAGAACATAAGGTTGCGGAACTCGTGCTGGAGGATCCGGAATTCGTCATGTTTGCGTCGATTACAGACGTTGCGGAACGGGCGCGCGTGGGTGAAACAACGGTCATTCGCGTGTGCAGAAAACTGGGATTTCGCGGTTATCAGGAATTTAAACTGTCAATCGCGCAACATCTGGCGAGTGCGACGAAGAGCGCCTACGACGAGGACATCGAGGCGTCAGACTCGCTCGACACGGCGCTTCGCAAGATTGCGTCCTACAACATCCAGACACTTGAGGACACGGCAAAGCTTCTGAACACGGAGGCGGTGCGCCAGGTTTCTGAACGCGTGATTCACGCCGAACGCGTGTATGTGTTCGGGGTTGGGTCGTCGGGCATCACGGCTCAAGACTTGCGTTATCGGTTGATGCGCATCGGCACGACGGCCGTGAGCGCTTCCGACGCGCACATCATCGCCATGTTCTGCGCGCTCGCGACAAAGCGGGACGTGGTGATCGGCATTTCCTCGTCCGGGAGTACGAAGGACTTGATCGAAGCTTTATCGATCGCGCGCACCAATGAGGCGTTTATCGCCTGTGTGACCAATCACGCCAGGTCGCCGATCACTCATTTGGCCGATGTGGCGCTGCTGACCGCAGCTCGGGAGACGCCGCTTCAAGGCGGGGCGCTCGGTTCGAAGATCGCGCAGATTCACGTGCTTGACGCGCTGACGTCGGCCATCGCGCTTGCCAATCAGGATGAAGCGATGCGTGCAGTGGAAAAAACGGCGGAAGCGGTTGTGGACAAATTATTGTGACAATCGAGCGCCGTCAAGCCCTTGGTCTAAGACATTGGAATATAAGTCGCGTTCCTTAGGTTGTTGATCCCTGTTATTGTTCACTTTAGGCCGCTCGTTTTCGCAGTCGGAGAGAGCGGTTTTTTGGTCTCCGGAGTGGGAGGATCCTGGCCAATGGTCCAGGTATGCGGTAGGATGGCAACATGCAGTGTAACGTCAATGTTCGGCGAGACTGGAGTGGATTGAATGAGTGAGCGCCATGTCGTCATTCTTGGTGGGGGAATAACCGGGTTGACGGCGGCTTACAGGCTTCTGGAATCCAGTAAGAAACTGGGCATTTCTCTGCGTTGTACGGTTTGCGAACAGGATGACCGGTTGGGCGGAAAAATTTGGACTCATCGAGGCAGCGAATGCACGGTTGAACTCGGTCCGGATTCTATTTATACACGCAAACGTGGCGGGGTTGATTTGATTCGCGAACTGGATCTGGAGTCTGACGTTGTTCCAGTTCACGCAAGCGGCGGCACGTATGTACTGCATAACGCTCGCCTGAGTCAACTGCCGCCAGGGATGAATTTGGGGATTCCGACAGACTTGACGGCGATGGCGAAAACTTCTCTGCTCTCTGCGCTCGGCAAGATTCGTGCGTTGGCAGACTTGTTTTTGCCCAATGTAGCCGTGGGAAGGGATCTCTCAGTAGGGAAGTTTCTGCGGTATCGGCTCGGCGATGAACTGGTCGACGTCATAGCGGCGCCGCTGCTGGCGGGCATTCATGCGGGCAATATCGACCGGCTCAGTCTCGATGCGACCATGCCGCTTTTGCGTTCGTTGAGCGAACAACACCGCAGTTTAATCGCAGGGGCGATGGCTCAGAAGAATCGGCAGCCAAAGGCGCCTCAACAGGGCCCGCCTCAGCCGGTGTTTGTGACTCTCCGGGATGGACTCGAATCGCTCGTAGACCGCCTCCTTGAGCGTCTGGACGGATTTGCCGAGTTGCGGCTTCGAACTCGTGCGACGGGGATCAGCCACCGCTTGGATCAGGGGTACGAAATCGCGATACAGTCCGAAGAACGGGTGGATGTATTAAGGGCGGACGCCGTTGTCGTCGCGATACCCGCGTTTGCCGCCGCAAAGGTCCTGGCGCCACTGAATATTGACTCGCAGTTGTTGAGGTCGATCCGGTATGTATCGACCTCAACGGCATCTCTGGAATACGACGGGAACGTTTTGCCGCCAGGGATGACCGCCTCTGGATTTGTCGTTCCTCCAACCGAAAGGAGAGCTTTGACTGCTTGCACGATTGTGTCAAACAAATGGCCTCACGCAGTTCGTAACGGGGGCACGGTGATCCGCTGTTACATGGGCCGGGACGGCGACGAATCCAGTATTCATTGGAACGATGAGCAGGTGGCGGAGACGATCAGGCGCGATCTGCACTCAGTCTTCGGCATAAAAACCGCCCCGAAAACCGTGCTGATCACGCGTTGGGTGGACGCCATGCCGCAGTACGATGTGGGTCATCTCGAGCGGATCAAGGAAATCGATCGACAGGCAGCGCTAAACCCTGGTCTGGCATTGGCGGGCGCCGCATACCGAGGTATGGGGATTCCTGACTGTGTTGTGGATGCCGGTCGCGCGGCGGAAAAGGTGATGGCCCATCTGTCGTCATAATCCTTTGCGGCACCTCATCCGTGAGCATCGAGCGCCGCCCGAGCCCGGAGGGGATCAAGCGGCGCTTTCGGAATGTGTTGCTTATTACCACCACATGGCCCATGGCAACAGGAAGAGAAGGGCCATGAATGGGAAGAAGAGAAATGGCCAGTAGGCTTCTTCAACATGATTCAAAGAGCGCGGAACGTTCTGCAACACATCGATCCGGTCCGCTTTATTGTCCGACATGCTTGCGTTTTGGGTCGTTCCGCGGAGAGGACTGACGTAAATTCCGCCATCCGTAACGGAGTGTAACATACCTTGATGAAGTACCCCGTCCCTCGTCTGAAAGACAACATGCTGACCAACACAACGCATCGCATGGGCGCGCGCCACCATGAAGATCACCCCCAGCAACAACAAATGGTTGAATTCGAGGCACTCCCATGAGTTCTTCCTCTGGTATGACTTAGCATCAGGCGTCCGCTTCGCCAACTTTGGGGACAACCAAAACTGGCGTCTTTCCTAACCAGAAGGCGGACGGCTACTGCATTGGAGCCGGCACGAGCAAGAAGAAGAGCACGAAGATGACGAGAAACACGATGACCCAACGTTGCAATCCATCCAACATAACGTTTCCCCCCCTTCACCACTCTACAATTCATTCACTCAGGGAAGGTGGTGCAACGGACAGGTGTCTAGGGCCATCGAGTTCGGCCGGAAACAGTCGCTATGGCGAGAAGAATCAACGGCGAAATCCCGCACTCACGCCTCGGAGCGTCGGCAGACTGGATAGAATGGCACCGGCCAAAGTGATCGACCCGCCAAGTATCTGGCGTCCGGATACCGTTTCATGAAGGAGGAGGACGCCGAGGATGACAGTAAAGACCGGCAACAGGTTGATGTACGGCGCAGACCGAGCAGCGCCGAACAGGAGCACGCCCTGATTCCAGACCCAATAGGCCAGGACGGAAGCTGCGGTGCTGACATAGATCAGGGCCAACCATACGACCGGGGTAAAGTGAAGCGTCGCACCCTTGAGAGATATCATCCCGGCGACCAAACTCGGTACTGTTCCATAAATTGCAGCGCCGGCCGTCATGCTGAGCGTGTCCATGCGCGTTCGATATCGTCGTCCCAACGCCGTGTACGCTCCCCATGACAAGGCCGCGCCCACCAGTTCCAGATCGCCGACCGAAGGTTTCGAAACCTGAGCCATCTGTCCGCTCACGAGGATGCCGACCCCGAAAACCGCCAGCAAGACACCCAGCCATCCTTGAACGGATGGCCGTTCACCGACCAGCACCACGCTAAATATGAGAATGGAGATCGGAATCAAACCCGCGATCATTCCCGCTTGAGCGGCGGGAACTGACCTTAGACCGAGATAGGTGAGCGAGGAAAACAGAAACATGCCCAAGAGCCCCAAGATAAATAACAAGGACATCTCCTGCTTGAGCGGGATCTTGACGCCGCGAACCCGGGCGATGAGCACAAACACGAGCGACGAAATCAGCCAACGAATGCCATTGAGAAAGAGGGCGGGCATGGCGCCCGCCAGATAGCGGCCGGCAATATAATTCCCGCTCCATAATAACGTCGCAATGACCAGAAAATACACTGCGCTCGAAGAAGATTTGGACGAACTCATACGCAATCTACCCTTTCCATACGGCATTGACTCTGATTATAGTGAGTATCGTCGCTTTATGATAGAAGGCACATTTTTGTAGTATAGTATCCGCAATGATACTAAAGGGGGATTCTAATGCGCTCACGGGACTATCAATGTTCCTACGGTTGCCCCGTAGAAGCCACGCTGGATGTCATTGGAGGAAAATGGAAGGGGGTGATTCTGTTTGACCTGTTAGAGGAACCGAAGCGCTTCGGAGAACTGCGCCGTCTTTTGCCATCTATTACCCAACGCATGCTTACTCATCAACTGCGAGAGTTGGAAAGCGACGGGTTGGTTCACCGCGAAGTGTTTCGGGAAGTGCCTCCCAGGGTCGAATATTCCTTGACCGAGTTCGGCAGGAGCCTGGAGCCCATCTTGCTTCTCATGCGCGATTGGGGCGACAAGTATGCGGACCTGATACGGCTGCGTCGAGAGAATCGCCGTACTCCTGCCGGAGAGTTTTCAGAAATGGAAGATCAAGCTTGCAAGTGATCTGCAATGGCCCTTACGGCCTCGTCTGCTTCCGCAAACACACCGAGCATCGTCGCGAATCCGTGGATCATTCCGGGAAAACGCCGGTGCGTCACGGAGACGCCTGACGCCCGCAAGCGGTGGGCGTATGCTTCTCCTTCATCGCGCAGCGGATCGCCCTCGGCAGTAAGCACAAGGGCGGGGGGCAAGCCGCTCAGATTCCTCGCGCGCAGCGGGGCTGCGTAAGGGTTGCGGGCGTCCTCCGGTCTTGGCAGATAGTGGCCGGCAAACCACATCATCAGATCGCGCGTGAGATTGAGCCCCTCGCCGAATTCCAGATACGAGTTCGTGTCAAAGGTAAAATCGGTGACGGGATACAGCAGCACCTGGCGATGAGGTTGGAATTCTCTTCGTTCCAAGGCTGCCAAGCTCACGGCGGCTGCGAGGTTGCCTCCCGCGCTGTCGCCGCCTACGGCCACCAGCGCTGGATCGATGCCAAGGTTTCCCGATTCGCGAATAATCCAGGCGACGCTGTCGTAGGCATCGTCAAAAGCGTCGGGAAACGGGTATTCAGGGGCTAGGCGGTAATCGACCGACAGCACGGCGACCCTCGCGGCGTTCGCGATCGCCCGGCAAAGGGAGTCCGGGACATCGAGATTGCCTACGACAAATCCACCTCCATGAAAATAGACGAGCGCGGACAGCATCGCATCGGCCGCTGGTCGATAGAGTCTAGCTGGAAGTTTCCGGTCGACGGCGTCAACGTAGACTTCGCGTACCTCCTGCACCGGTTCCTGGGCGGCTGCCATGGGTTTCCTGAGCGCGGCGTATCGCGCGCGAGCCTCTGCCGGCGGAAAGCTGCTGTAGGGCGGACCCGCTGCCTGCAACTGTTCGATCACTTGTTGGGCGCGTGGGGACAACGGCATGTGCGGTCGGCCTCCTTCGTTAGGTTGACGTTCTGCGGTTATGGACGCGATTGTCCGGGTAGGTGAAAAACTCCCCTACAACATCGAATGATTTTTGGGAGTATACAGGACACGGACAGGGCCGTCAACTAGTCCGACGGGACTGCGCTCCGAAGGTGTTGTGGTACGATCCGAATATACGGGATCTTTTCAGAGGGGGCAGCATTAATGGGGCTCAACTTGGGTCGCAACGTCGGCTCCCACTGATTTGGAATTTGTGGATCTGTGCCTGCGCTCCGGTCTACTCGCCATGCCCGGTCGAGCCTTCGAAACCAATGCTTGCAGGCGGCATCCACTCAACTCATCTCGGGCCGAATCTCATATCCCATCGTCTTATATCCTTTAAGCCGCTTTTGGTACATGCGTTCTAAAGCGGGAACCCCGGAATCAACGTAATCGTATACCCGCACCTCGGTCTTGTCCGAGTGTTCCCGATGCAAACGCCCCACATATTGTTGCAAAGTACCCCGCCAAGAGATGGGCATGGCAAGAAATAAGGTATCCAGCCTTGCTACATCAAATCCTTCGCCTGCATATCGACCTGTGGCCGTGATGACGAACGGGCGCGTATGCGAATCATTTTGAATCTGCTCGATGGCTTCACGCCTCTGACGCGAGCTCATTCCGCCGCGAAGTTGGATCACTCTCGCCTTCTGTTGCCGCAACAGGGTGGTAAGTTGTTCGAGGTGCCCGGTACGCTCAGTCAGCACCAACGGAAATCGGTTTTGATCCAGTGCGGTCAGTACGTCCTCAACAATCATGGATGTCCGACCCTCGTCTCGGGATAACTTTGCAAACAGAGTCTGAATGCCAGCGCCGGGAGAACTGGCGGGCGCGGCAGAGATATCCTCGGAAATCGGAACCGCGTCGCGTCCGGGACTCTCTATGCCTTGAGCGAAGATGCCACTCGGATTCGCTTCGTTTTCTACAGGGGTGAATCCGGTATGGCGTGGTATAACCACGTAAGTGCAACGGCTGTGTTCGACTTGTTGTTTGGGATGCACGCGAAAACGGATCGGTCCGCACTGCATAAAGATGATGGGATGGTGTCCATCTTTTCTCACGGGGGTCGCGGTTAACCCAAGGATGTAGTGGGCGTGGGCTTGCTTCAGAATCTGTTCGAAGCTAAACGCTGACACATGGTGGCACTCGTCCACGATCACCTGCCCATAGTCTGTGATGATCGGATCCACCTGATCCTTCTTGATCAAACTCTGCATCGTCGCGACATCCACGTCGCCTATTCGGTTATGCTTGCCTCCTCCAATGCGCCCAATCCGCTTGGGATCCCACTCCAGGAAAGCGGACAGACGTTCGCGCCATTGATCCAGCAACGGTTGACGGTGTACCAGAATGAGCGTATTGACCTTTCGTTCGCCAATGATATAGGCGGCCGCCACCGTTTTGCCGAAAGCGGTGGCGGCGCACAATACACCCGTGTCAAGCGCCAAAACCGCCTGAGCCGCCTTGAGTTGCAAAGGGCGCAGTTGGCCATGAAACTGGGCGTCGACTGCACGTCCTGATTGTCGTTTGTCCTCTATGTTGACGAAGATCCCATGCTCCTCAAGCAGGTTTCTGGCAGCGTCCAGGCAACCGCGCGGGAGTCCGACATATTGGGGGAAGTCCTCGGCACAATGAATGATTCGTGGAGTTTTGTACGTCGAAAGACGGAGGGACTGCGCTTCGTAAAACTGAGGGTTTTGAAAAGCAGCCAGCCGTTGCAGGCGGTTGATCATGGACGGGGGCAATCCCGATTTTTCGATGTAGCTCAAATTGCTCATCACGATCCGAATGCAGTCCGGGAATGGGCCTGAGATCCGCTCCGCTGCCGCTGACGTTCGCGTGAGCGCCTCCCATGGATGGGCACATCTTCGTTCCTCGGATCGGCGACGCCCAGTACGCTTGCCTCGGAGGTGTGTGAAGCGGTAATGCGCTGCACCGCCTCGGCGGCAAGGGGGGCGATGGTTGATAAAAATGCCCACTGATCTTCGTGGGGCTCAAGGTTGGCATCGAGAAATACGCTGTTGTCCTGCATGCGCGGAACCTTTTGCAGAGGAAGGGCAATGAGATTTCCCAAACCGCCTTTTGGCATTGTGTCTTGGTTCGGGAAGAAGCGATCGTACGACTTCAGGTCGATCTGGTGGCGGCTGTCCGTGGCAAGCGTCAGAATGAGGGACCCCAATCTTCGCGCCTGGAACGTCGGCAAGGGTTCGGCGAAGAAGATCCACACATGAGCCCCCTGACCGGAACGCGAGCGTTCGAGCGCCGCCGATATGCCCAGTTGATGGCAGGCGTCCAGAAATGCGACGACATCCTCTCGCCAACTCGCGCCGTCAAAGTCTACGGCAAGAAATCGGCAGGTCTCGTCCATCAACATGGGATAGATGCCAACGGTCAACGCGCCTGTCAAATGCCGTTCTATCACGGCGTCCGTTACGGGCAAATAGGCGCGGTGCGGACATGCGGCACATTTGATTCGCGGTTTTTCGCAAACACCGGGAACCCATTCGTGACGACAGGCGAAGGTATATCCCGATCCGCCGGATCGGGATTCCCAGCGTATGGCATACACATTTTCACGTCCACGAAACAGGAACCGAAACAACCGAATTTTTTCGGCATTTGACGAGCGGTTATGCACGGCGGGTATTGTGGGCGTCATGTCTGTGGTCGGTGTTTCTGCGCTTAAATTGACAAGGGGAGGGGGTGGCTCTGTTTCATCGACGTCTGCGGCGGTCGCGCCAAGCGAAAGGACTCCGTTTGGCAGCAGGCGCCGCAGGTTCTCGTTTTCGCGGTGCAGTCGGCGACACTCCGCAAGCAGTTCTTCTTTGGACATTCGGGTAAAATCTGTTGACATGGGCCAACCTCGTTAGATGTGACTGTCTTTTGACGGTCTTCGTAAGCTTGGTCAGATCCGTTTTGGATCTCCGTAAAACGAATCTTCTAAATGATTGTAACATGGATGTTCATCAGTGGGGTATGGCGCTACGCAGCACCAACAACCGGGAAGAAAATGCGCCTGCGGCGATTTTCCGGGATAGTTGCATTAACTCGTACACTTGTTACGGGAACCGGGTACAATGACAAGAGGAATAAAACGTGAATCCGCAGTGTAGGGAACAATCCCGAATTGGAGGTTAATTACATCATGGCCTTGAACCCTTTCGTGTCTCAGATAGAGTTGCCCTCCGATCTCATTCCGGTGTTGGATCAACTTGGAACAGGAAAGACAACGGATGAACGGGTCAAAATTTCAATTGCCATCGGTCTCTACACCGGGAACCTGATATCTCTTGCGCGAGCCGCGGAAATATCTGGAATGTCACTCGGTGATTTTATCGATATTCTGCGCCAAAGGAACATTTCTTGGGTGCAATATGGTGAAGAAGAGCTTCAGCATGACGTCGCATTTTCAAAGAGAGCTCCAATAAAGCCGGGAGATTCGAATGATGTCAGCCGCCTGTAATTCGAGTCCGATCATTGCTCTATCCTCCATCGGCCAGCTTCATCTATTGACCAGTTTGTTCAGCTCCGTCTTTGTACCCGAGGCGGTTTTCGTGGAAATTTGTAGGAATACGGAGCGGGAGCAGAACGGTAAAGTACAACTGACAAGTGCAGTTGAGAAAGCAGAGGTCCAACTTTTCAAAGTTCAAAATCAGGCTCTGGCGGAAAAACTCTCGGGTCGGTTACACCGTGGTGAACTTGAGGTGATCATTGGAGCGATTGAACTGGGGATTCCCAGCGTGATTCTCGATGACCGTCAAGCCAGGGGACTAGCGGAAACATACAAATTGGATTATACCGGCACGGTTGGCCTTCTCATTATGGCAAAGTCGAGAGACCTGATTCCAGAGGTCACAACGTTTCTTGACCGCCTCGCGCAGGAAGGGTTTCGTTTGAGTGAGGATTTATATAGGCAAGTTTTGATGGCCACCGGTGAGGCCTGAGACGTTGGCGAATCTTCAGAGGAACCGTGGCCAAATAACGTTTTAGCCCGAAGAAGCCATACAGCGGAGTGATTTCGCGTCTTAAGGAGGGATATGCACATGGAGAAGAATGAGTTGTTCAGCATCGGCCAAAAAGTTCTTGCGGCGCAGTCTTTCAGTGAGCTTATCGGAGCTAAGCTCACCGTTTTCCAACCCGGTGAGGCTGTGCTGGAGATTCCCGTGCGCGAGGACTTGTTGCAACAAAACGGATTCGTGCACGGCGGCGTTCTCAGCTATGCGGCCGACAACGCGCTGACCTTTGCCGGCGGCTCGGTTCTGGGGCCGAATGTCTTAACGGCCGAATACAAGATCAACTACTTGAAGCCCGCCATCGGGGAAAAGCTGGTCGCCCGCGGCAGCGTCGTTTACTCAAGCAAGCGCCAAGCCGTGTGTCGCTGCGATGTTCTCGTCGCCAAGGACGGGGGAAGGGAGACGCTTTGCGCCACCGCTCAGGGCACTATCGTGGCGGTGTCACTTTAAAAGTCAGAGGGCGATCGCTAGGCGGCAAGGACATGTGCGCTGCGATGGGTGTGACGCCTGCCGTCGAGAATCAGCCGCCGCTTCACCCGATTTGGGGAAGAAGCGACCCCAGCCGTACGAACGTTCATTGGGATGGGACAATCTTTGTTCCAGGAGGAATGCAGATGAAGATTCTAAAGGTGTATGCGCGAATCTATGTGACGGAGTTGGACCCTGCCCTTGCTTTTTACGAGTCGCTGACGGGGCTGAAAACGGATTTGAGATTCCAATATCCCGGCGCGCAGCTTGAACTCGCGTCGGTGGGGCCTTTTCTCATCCTGGCGGGTTCCGAAGAGGCTTTGGCGCCGTTTCGCGAAACGTTGGCCACGTTCCGGGTTGATTCCATGGAGGAATTCCGGGACCATCTGACGAAGAAGGGTGCGCTCGTCATCCGCGATGTCAAGCGTGTGCCCACAGGAAGCAACATGACAGTTCAACATCCGGATGGGTCAAGGTTTGAATACGTCCAGCATCACATCTGATGATTGGCGCCGCCAAAGCCCAGAGAGGATCAGGCGGCGCTTTTGAGAGGTGTTGACATGTCCTGCTGATTACTATTTGAGGATTGGGGCGACAAGTGTTCGGACCTGATGCGGCTGCGCCGCGAGAATCGCCGTACTCCTGCCGGAGAGTTTTCAGAAATGCGCGATCAGGGTTTGAGATCAGCGCGCTTGGCGCCGGTATTGCCTCTCTCAGGAAGTGGGGTTCGAGTTCCGTTTGAGATCCCCAACCCGCGTTCGGCCGGGAAAGAACATTCGGTCCGGATCAGCTGGACTCTGCTTGGCGGTGATTCGCTCTGCCACAAGTTTATACACCTGCGCGTGACTGCCCAGCGACGAGCGATAAGATTCGGCGTGTCCTTTCGGCAACGGGGCGTCGTAGTAACCGGGAACGTATTTGTCAAGGATGGCCTGAAGGACGCTGACGGTTTCGTTCAGGTCGGACACGGGATGGCACGCGCCAAAGATCATCGCGCTCAGATACGCCGTGTCGGTCTTGGCCGGAACAGGATCAGCGATGGTTCCGTAATCTTCGCAGACCGTGAACGTCGCTTTTCGCGGTGAAGCCAGGAGGCGGGCTTTGCGGCCGTCCGCCGCCCCGTGGAAATACACGGTCGATCGAATCCACACAAAGTTCAGCGGCACGACGTAGGGATGGTCTCCATCCGCGAGACCGAGGAATCCCGTTCGGGCGGTGAGGAGAAGAGCCTCGACCGCGTCAGGATCTGTGACCGCCATTTTCTGCTGGCGAATGTTTGTGTTCGATAGGTTCATTGGGATACACTCCTTTGTCCGGTTGGTATTCTGTCATTCTGAACGCGATTGTATGGGTGGGTGAGAAATTCCCCTACAACACCGTACGATTTTTGGGAGTATACAGGACACGGATGGGAACGTCAACTGGTCCGACGGAACTCTTATCCGGAAGAGTTGTGGTACGATCCGAATATACGGGATCTTATTCAGAGGGGGCGGCAGTTGGTGGCACTAAACCGTTTGCATGTCAATCGCCATTCCCCGCGACCGTTATACGAACAATTGGCCGATCAGTTTCGGCAATTGATTCGCGCGAGGGAATGGACAACGGGCGATCGGCTGCCGGCCGTGCGGGACTTGGCGAAGCGCGTGGATGTCAGCGTGGATACGGTCGAGCGCGCGTATGGAATCCTGCGCGAAGAAGGCTGGGTCCAAAGCCGATCGCGGCGCGGCACCGTCGTTGCCGCCCGCGTGACGGAGAGTCCTGTCGCTTTGCCGAAAGACTTGGCGGAACGATCGGAGATGCTCGGCAGTCGCCTCCGTGCGGCCGCCGATCGGCCCGGAGTGATCGCTGTGTCCGGGATCGTGAAGGAGATCGATCGATCACTGCTTCAAGCCCTTCAACAAGAAGCTCCCGCGGCGGTGGCAGACGCGACGAAATCCGATCGGATAGATCCTCTCGGATTGTCTGGACTTCGATCGGCCGTGCAGGGCTTTCTGACGGAACGCGGGATTTTCGCGCAGGATGGGCGCATTTGTATCGTAAATGGTACTCAGCAGGGATTGGAGGTCATCGCGCGCCTCACGGTTCGACCGGGATCGCTCGTGTTCGTTCCAGCCATGTGTTACTTGGCCGCGCGTGAAATTTTTCTCGATCACGGGGCTCGTGTCCAGAGTCTCCCCATTTCGCCATTGGGGGTCGATCTGCGACCGCTTGAGGATGCCTTAGACAGGAAAGACGACGTCGCGCTCGTATATGCGATGCCAAACGGTCATTATCCGACAGGATGGTCGTGGACGGACGAGCAGAAGTCAAGTCTCCTCCAATTGGCCGGAGCACACGGGTTTTCGATTGCCGAAGACGATTATTATGGCGGCTTTTATTATGAGGACAGTCCACCCATGACTCTTTGCGCCATGGCGCAAGAGGATATACGATTGTTTTACCTGCAGTCGTTCAGTTCGCTCGTTCATCCGTCGCTGCGGCTTGGCGCACTGATTGTTCCAGAGGGAGACTCCGCGCCCGTGGAGCGAATCAAGTATCTGATGGACATCGGCACGTCTCCGTTCGCACAGCATTTGCTGCTTAGAGTGTGGCGGACCGGCGCCGTCAGCCGCCATCTGGAGAGTCGATTGCCGCGCCTGCGCGCGAAGCTGCAGGATGTCTTCGCCAGTTGTCGCAAGTGGCTTCCCGCGGATTGTGAGATGGTGCAACCGGAAGCGGGGTTGTCATTTTGGGTCGCAACGCCGGTTCCCACTGATCTGAAGTTTGTGGACCTGTGCCTGCGTGTTGGTGTGCTCGCCATGCCCGGTCGCGCCTTCGAAACCGATGTCGATCTGAACGGATTCCAAGTCCATCTGGAAGCCTCGGACAGTCGCGAGTTGGACGAAGGGTTGCGTCGTATTGCGCAGGTGATTGCGACGGTGAGGCGATCCGGGAGTAAGTCGCAACCTCAGATTACCTCAAAATCTTTTCCATGATAACGACATCTACCCATCGGTCATCGAGCATGCCTTGCTCGTGATAGATTCCAACTGTTTGGAAATCATGCCGTTCATATAGTCGCATACCCGGTGCATTGGTGGGAAAGGCAATCAGGACCATCTTATGATAGCCAAGCATTCGCGCGCGGGCTTCCAGTGCGCTCAGCAGGGCATCTCCGATGCCGCGTCCGCGGTGTTCGCGCGCGATGTAGACAGAGAAATCCGCGACGTGGTCATAGACCCGACGAGCGTTGAAGGAATTGAGCGAGCCCCAGCCCACAACCGTCCCTGAGCCGTCAACAGCGACGAGCACTGGATGTCGGGAACCACGGACCGCAAGCCATTCGGCACGCTCTTCAGGCGTGCGCAGTTGCGTCTCCAGGGTGGCTGATCGATCCTCAATTCCCTGGTTGTAAATGTCGGCAATGGCTGCTGCATCCTTGTGTGTGGCCTCTCGAATCTTCATGCGATCCTCCCTCTGCGTCTTTTTCACCAATTCCTTCCACGAACGCGCCTGTTGTCCAAGGCCGCCCAGATAGGCTGAAAGGAAATCGATGGTCGATGGATCCAGGCCATAAGATTGGGCTCTTCACTGCTTACTTGCACGATGCCGACCTCACGCAGACGCGTCGGATGGTCGAAAAGACTGGACTGTGCGAGCGGGAGTGTCTCAGCGAGTTGCGCAAGGGAGCATTCCTTTTTATGGGCTCTGTCGCTTATGGGCAGCTGGGTTCAATAATACACCTTGTGATGACTGATGAGGTCTGGAATCCCTGCATGGTGGACATTGGATGGCATGTACCCGGCATCAAGAAGATTCGGGTGTCGTGACAATCAAAACAGAGGCCTAAGCCTCCGTTACATCACTAACTATGTACGGGGCGAAGAAACTCACCCCGCCTTCAGCACGTACCATCAAGCATGAACAGTCGTTTTGTTCCGACCCTTTTGCAATGCTGCCGCTCGTTTATCAAAATCGTTCCCGTCAATAATCTGAATTCCACTGCTCGCTGCTTTGATTTCTCCGCTCAGTCCAATGGGACGATAGGCGGATGACTGACGCGTGAGACCCATGCTGCCGAGCAATGTCCGACGAGCTTTTCGCTTTGTCATCACTATCAACTCCCTCCTTGTCCATATTGTCGCACGTAATCTACGATTTCGTCAATGAAACCGATCGTTGATAGAATCCCTGCGACTTCCACAAATATGTCCCGAAAGTCATCGATTTCTGCATTCGGTTTGGTGACTGCAATATATAGTCCCATTCGAAGATATTTGCCTGGATTGCGAGCCATCATCAAGACAGCTTGTTCCATCACATGTGACTTCGTGAAGCAAACCGTCGAACCGTACTCGGTCAAAAATGTGTCCACTCTTGCTCGATCCTTCTCAAGCAATTCGTCGAAATCCTCCGCAGAAGTCTTTCCCTGACTGGCGTGCACAAAAGCCTGTCCCAGTCGAAAACCAGATAACCAACCCCGTTTTTTGTCATTGGACTTGGGGACGACAAGGTACATTCGAAAATCCTTTTTTCGCAGACCCAGATTGACTGCAATGGTTTCTAGGATAATATCCAGCAGTGCAACGATGGCACCTTCCATCTCTTGTTGCTTGGTTACATCATCCTTTGCAGCATCAATGGCGAGGATCGCTGCCGATATCTCGTTTTCGAACAATACAATCGGTTCCATCGCCACAACCGGGGGCTTTCTCCGTCGAAAGGTAATGAGTTTATAGCACAAGTACAAGAAACCAACGAGCGGCCAGAACAGCAGCTCCGTATAAGCCCAATTCCAAAGCAGCAACCACGGGGAGTGACTATGTACGGGTGGAGTCCATTTCGCAAAGAAATGATAGATGCTAAGCAGCATCGGAATGGAAATCGTCCGATACCCAATGGATAAAGCATTGGTCAGTAACCAGAGTCCCCAAACCGCCGTCCAACCTCGGTTTTGGTTCATCTTCTCTTTGGCAACCTTCACGGTTTTGGCGAGCGTCCTTTTTTGTTTCAGCGCCAATCCAGCACCCCCTCCACCATGAGACAAATCTATCTCATCTGCCAGAGGTAACGCAAGAATTGTTATTCGAACTTGTCTGGCGGGATGATTTCCACCCGACCTCTGGCGGGCTTTATCGGACGGCTGAGTTCCATCTCTACGTAGTCAACCCGTCGACCGTTTTTCTCTTGAATCAATCGAGAAGGGGTCTTCGATAACGTTTGCTTCTCCCGCTTTTTCCTACCAAACATAGTGTTCCTCACTCCATGAATATGACCTATTGTCACTCTTGCCAGAAAAAGCGGGTGCTAATCATAGAGCAAAGGGACGGTCCTGGCTATAAGTAATTTGAGTCATTATGTGTCTGCAAAGCAGTATAGCCCAGGAACCAGAACTAACGAATATGAAATAACTGGGCAAGCACGACTGACGCTTGTGGAACTATCGGGTGCAAAAATGCAGTAGAATGGGAACTGACCGTTGCGGCGCAATCGGGCGGCTATGTGCAAAAGCTGGGTGAAAAATCCAGATAACACAGATGAGTAGCAACCGCCTGCTCGGATGGCGAGTGTGCTGTAGTTTTGTGGAGGAGGGGTGAGTCGTATGCAACCGACACGGTGCTACACGATTTGGTTTTCTCAACGCACTGGCAGTACATTATTGTACAAGGCTCTTTCATCAACTGGCGTGGCGGGAAAACCGGCGGAGTGGCTGAATCATAGGAAACCAGACGCGACATCGTTAAAGGATATCCAGGAAATATGGAACATTGGGACAACCGACAACGGAGTATTTGGGCTCAAGGTTTCACCTCATCGTGTACTGAACGAGTGGATCGATACATTCAGAATGGAGTTTCAACTTTCTGAGCACTTGTCTCGGCCAAAGGTATGGGAAGCCGCGTTTCCAGGAGGCAAACATATCTTTATGACCAGGCGAAACAAGGTGCGATTGGCTGTATCTTGGTGGCGGGCGATTGTTTCAGGTGAGTGGCATCGTCTCTATGGACAAAAACCTGGGGATAGTGACATCGCTGACAAGTATTCATTCGACGCCATTAATCACTTGTTCGCGGAATGCAGCATGCGCGAAGCTGCTATGCAATCGTTCTTTTCTGAAGACAACATCATTCCTTTGACCATCGTCTATGAAGACTTCATCCTGGGTTATGAGGGAACAGTCCGTCAAGTGTTGGACTACCTGAATGTACCCACTAAGAACGTCAGTATTGCTCCTCCGGTTCTTGATCGCCTCGCTGACAATGTTTCGGAAGAGTGGGTTCATCGCTTTCGAGAAGAGCGGCAAACTGACTGGATCAACCCCGCGTGGTAGTTCAGATCAGGCATAAACCTGCACGGATCGGCTGTATGTATCTTGAAACCAACGGAATCATTGGCTTTCACCCAGCAGCTACTCCACAAATACTGCTTGTTGTAAATGGACATGGCTGGGTTCGAGGCGACTCTGAAAAGAGAGTTCATGTTGAAATGGGGGATGCGGTTTTTTGGGAAGCAGGAGAAGAGCACGAAACGCGAACTGACACTGGATTAATTGCGATTGTAATCGAGTCAGACGAGTTAAATCCCTCGCAGTTTATGCCGAGCAGAGCATAGGTTCTTGCCGAACAAACGAGTGTGAAAATTCGAAACATCTGCGAACCGGAATGGCGCTTAAGGATCGAAGACGTTTGGTACAACGAGTATTTGAAAACGGGGGTCGTATAGCCGTATATCGGAAGAAGTGAACATGGTTTATGCCCATACTCTGCATGACTTATGTAGTGTAGACTGCCTATCCTTGATGAGGGGTGTTCCTTGATGACAAGTAGTAGAATGAATCCTAAGGTTGATGGATTTATAAGTAAAGCTGGAAAATGGAAAGTAGAATATGAGAAGTTGAGAAATATCGTTCTTGACTGTGAGCTGACCGAAGAATTTAAGTGGATGCATCCTTGTTACACGTTTGAGAACAAAAACATAGTTTTAATCCATGGATTTAAAGAATATTGTGCGCTTCTGTTTCACAAAGGCGCCTTGTTACAAGATGCCCATGGGATTCTAATCCAACAAACGGAGAATGTACAGGCGGCGCGCCAGATTCGGTTCACCAATGTTCAAGAAATAGTTGAAAGGGAAACCCTCCTGAAAGCCTACATTTATGAAGCCATTGAAGTTGAAAAAGCCGGTTTGGAAGTGAATTTTAAGAAGACGACAGAATTCATAATTCCTGAAGAATTTCAGAATAAACTCGATGAAATCCCTGCCTTGAAAACTGCTTTTGCAGCATTGACGCCGGGACGGCAAAGAGCATACATTCTTTATTTTTCTGAACCCAAACAATCCAAAACTCGAGAGTCAAGGGTTGAGAAATGTATGCAGCAAATTCTCAATGGAAAGGGATTAAATGATTAGTATATTCTCCTTGAAAATACGGTATCGCAAAAAGCTCATTGACACAGTGTATTGACTGCCCGCCGCAACAACAGTATGATTAGTTGAACATATCGAACTAGTTATACTAAACGCACTACATACAGATGACGCCTCATGGAGGACTGCATGAAAAAACCTCAGGGTAAACACGCATGGACTGCGAAGGTTGGAGAAAAGGGGCAGATTGTTATCCCCAAAGAAGCAAGGGAGATTTTCGACATAAAACCGGGAGACACATTACTTTTGCTTGGTGATGAAGCACAGGGAATTGCCATTGTAAAGAACGATGAATTTATGCACTTTGCCGAAGCAATTCTCAAGGCGCAGATTCCGAAGGAGGAAGATGAATGAGTGCCATACAGATCACAGGGCTAACCAAGAAGTTCAAGGAACGCACAGCGGTTCAGCCCTTAGATTTGTCCGTCAATCAAGGCGAGTTTTTCAGTGTGCTCGGCGTGAACGGAGCGGGGAAAACAACGATCATAAGAATGTTGTCCTGCTTGACAGAGCCTACGAGCGGAGACGCAACATTGCTCGGCCAGAGTATCGTCTCCAATCCTCGTGCGGTGAAGGAAATCATCAACGTTTCCCCGCAAGAGACCGCCGTGGCGCCCCGCTTAACAGTCCGGGAAAACTTGGAACTGATCGCGCGCATCTACGGAAACGATCGCAACTCCGCAAAAGAGAAAGCGACAAAGGTGATTGATAGTCTCGGCCTTTCCGAAGTGGAAAGAGACAAAGCAAAGACGCTTTCCGGCGGCTGGCAACGCCGTCTCAGTATTGCTATGGCCCTAATCTCAGAACCAAAAATACTATTCCTCGACGAGCCGACTCTTGGACTCGACGTGCTTGCAAGACGTGAGTTATGGTCTCTTATCGAAAAGATGAAAGGGGAAGTCACAATCCTCTTGACAACACATTATCTTGAAGAGGCGGAAGCGCTGTCCGATCGCGTTGGTATTATGGTCAAGGGTGAACTGAGGGCTGTGGGTACAGTTTCCGAACTGAACGCAAGAGCGGGAAACCAGAAATTCGAAGACGCTTTCGTTTCTATTGCTACCGAATCGGGGGTTATCGCATGAGGGCTTTCCCATTCGCTTCGCGTAACCTGAAAGAACTCATCAGAGACCCCATGATGATCATATTCGCCATTGGCTTCCCCGTGATTTTGCTATTGTTGCTCTCTGCCATTCACTCCAATGCGCCGGTTAGCCTATTCGCCATTAGCAAACTTTCTCCGGGCATAGCAGTTTTCGGGCTATCCTTCATTTCTCTATTTTCTGGCATGTTGATTGCCAAGGACAGGTGCAGCTCATTTCTGATGAGGTTGTTCGCATCTCCACTCTCTGCGTCGGATTACATTTTAGGGTACATCCTTCCCCTTTTGCCGGTTGCGATCATTCAAAGTGTGGTCTGCTTCGTTTTATCTTTTTTCTTGGGTCTGTCCGTTACAGCGAACGTATTGCTCGCGCTTGTAGTTTTGATACCTACTTCCGTTCTTTTCATCGGAACAGGGTTGTTAATGGGAACTTTGGTCAATGACAAAGCCGTAGGAGGCATTGCTTCCATTATCATCAATCTATCGGCATGGCTCAGTGGCACGTGGTTCAATTTGAATTTGGTCGGAAGTATGTTTAAGGCCATCAGCGACGCACTTCCCTTCGCCAATGCCGTCAATGCAGCCAGGGCCGCCATCTCGGGAGACTATGCGGCCATTTTTCCAAGCCTCCTGTGGGTGATTGGGTATGCTGTGGCAGTACTGGTCATTTCGATAGTGATATTCAGGAGGAAGATGATGAATGCCACGACGTAAGATTGCGCGTAATGAGTTATTCGATATTCAGCGCAGTGAACCTGCAACCCTAATACGCGGAAGCCAAGAGTCGATTGTCATCACAGTGGGATGACAATGAGGAGTATTCCCTCGTAGGCGATTTGAGTGAACATTTGTATAGTGCTGGATTCCATTGGGTGGTCAAGAAAAGTAAAGTTTTGTATACTGATGAAGACGGTTATTGTGATCGGGCGGAAGTGTACCCGAGCAGTTTCTGGGATTATTGGTATTAGGAAAGTGGTGCGAAGAAGGCGTGATGAGCGTGGCGTACGTACGAGGAACAGTGGCCAAGTATTTTAGCGAAATCCATCGTCCAGAGGACTTTCGGATCGCGATGGGCAATTTTCTCGACGATTTTTACTCCGCCGACAAGAGCGAACGCTATCGGATGACGCGCGATTCGATCGATTTGTCCAACATTACGCCTGACAATCGCAAATACGCGGCATTCTTTGCAGCGATGACGGAACACCTTTGCTACCACTCGGACATCCAAATCCCCATGTGGACGCAAAACCTGATTTTTCGCCTGCCTAAGCCATGGTTTCTGCATGAAAACTGGCGTTTCCGAGCATGGCAGTTGACCATGACGCCGCCGTCGTTCAAGTCGCGAAATATTTTTGGCGGCGATAACATGTTGGACCGAGTGTGAAGGCGGGGATGTCCAGTGAATCGAAACGACATTATGAAATACCTGAGCATGATGAACGATGAATTGCAAAAAGCGGGCCATCGTGGGGAGATTGTCCTGGCAGGCGGTGCCGTGATGTTACTCGTGATCAAAAGTCGCGCGATGACCAAGGATGTCGACGCGTACTTTGGGGTGCAATCAGATCAAATTCGGAAGGCAGCAAGGGCCGTCGCTCGAAAAGAAGGGCTGCCCGACGATTGGCTGAACGATGGAGTGAAGGGCTTCTTTTATGGAACTCCCCCTCAATTACAACTCGCCTCCTTTAGTCATCTGAACGTATACACCGTCACGCCGGAATACATGATCGCGATGAAGGCGGTCGCTGGCCGCAGCGGCGACATCGACGATTTGAAGTCGCTGGTTCGGCATGTTGGGATCAAAAGTGCCGAAGCAGCGCTCGAAATCATAGAAGAATACGTACCCGCCAGACTATTAACCTCTCAAATTCAATATACGGTTGAGGCGATATTTGAAGACATGTCAACGGCTGAACCGCCATTGTCCATATCAAAGAAGCGGAAGCAAATCTGTTCCATCCGCTGTCAGACATCTACCGCTCCGGTATCTATGTGCCGTTGTTCGTGCGGCGGCAAGCTGCACGGGACGAGAGCGAAAAAGACTTGACTTCAGCCGAGCGCGGCCCGGACGCCGATTGCGGCGAACATCTAGACTTGCATGGTGTCCACCGCAAGCCAGATGATGATAGCGGCGATGGAAGCGACGAGGCCTAACGAGGGGGCGGGGGTTAAATGGCTTTCTTAGCAGCGGGTATAGTGTTGATTGGCGGTCTTAGTGCCTATCTTTTTTTGTTTCGGCCATGGCAACTGAGGTGGGGCGCCACTGACGAAGAAATCGAACGCTACATGTCGGGCGATGAAATAGTTGCAACCCCCGCGTTCAATGCAACGCGCGCGGTAACGGTCAACGCTCCTCCTGAAAACATTGCGGCTTGGTTCCAACAGTGGTTGAATCATCCATTCCGAGAGCCCGTGATCGTCGGAATGTTAGCTATGGTGATCGGTGTCATCGGCGGGCTTGGGGCTATCATTTTTCGATTTCTCATCCACGTCTTTTTTTCTCTCTTTCATCTCCCTTTGGTTGCAGACTCTCCATGGCGTGCTGCCATTCCCGCCCTCGGCCTCATGTTGGTGGGTGGCATCACCCATTTTTTGCCCGCGAAGTGAAAGGACATGGCGTGCCACAGATCCTCGAATCCCTGGCTCTGCGCGGAGGGAAGATTCGCCCGCGCGTTGCCTTCTTTGGAATCCTTGCTCCAGCTATCACGATTGGATCGGGAGGATCGGTTGGTCGCGAAGGACCGATCGCGCTGATTGGGGGCGCATTTGGATCTCTTGCCGGACAATTTTTAAGGTTGCCGGACAAATATACCTCCTTGCTGCTGGCCTGCGGTTCCGCTGCGGGGATCGCGGCGACGTTCAATGCTCCGATTGCCGGTGGCTTTTTCGGACTTGAAGTCATCCTGGGCAGTTATGCCATGGGAGCCATTATGCCAGTTTTTCTGTCGTCGGTGACCGGAGCGACGGTTTTTGACGCCTTCATGGGCAACCAGGCGGTACTTGCGACGTCGCACTACCAGGTGATTCACCCCGTTGCCTTGCTGTTTATGATCGTGCTCGGTCTTGTTGCCGGGGTTCTGGGCATTGGGTATTCGAAGGGTTTGACGTGGATGGAGGATGTCGTGCAAGACTGGAAGGCGCCGTTTTGGGCAAAAAACATGGCTGGCGGCCTATTGGTTGGCGTGATCGGTCTCTTTATACCCAACGTCCTCGGTGTCGGGTACCCCAGCATTCACGCTGCGTTGTCCGGCGAATTGGCGATCGGAACGCTCCTGCTCTTGTTTGCATTCAAGTACGCGGCTACCTTGACCACAATAGGCGCAGGTGGATCAGGCGGCGTCTTTGCGCCTTCGCTATTTCTTGGCGCCATGCTCGGAGGGTTATACGGCGATGTGTTGAGGCGACTGTTTCCCGTAGTGATTCCTCACCCTGAGATCTACGCCATCGCTGGTATGGGCGCGATTTTTGCAGCGGCAGCTCAGGCTCCGTTCGTCGCCATTACTATCTTGCTCGAGGTGACGGGAGATTATCAGTTGACGCCGGTTGTGATTGCGGCCTGTATCACGGCTTACGTTGTCCATGGGGTGATTACCCGGGACTCGATGTACACTGTCAAACTGTCGCGCCGTGGCATTCGCATCCTGCGCGGCAATGAAGTGCGCCCAACGGAACGGATCGCAGTCAGTTCGGCGATGGCGCCCCTCAGCGCGAGATTGTCACCGACAGACACGGTTGCAAAAGCCCACCAGGTGTTAACGGCCTTACGCGATCACGAGACGGTAATCACGGATCAACAAATGAGACTGTTGGGTGTTGTAACCATAGACGATATTCGCCAGCAGTATGAAACAGGATCCACTGCCCAACCGATCTCGACGGTGATGTCTTCTACCGTTCATACCATTCGTTCCAATCAGACCTTGGAAGACGCGATGAGACTATTTACTTTCTACGATGTATCGCTGTTGCCCGTAGTGGACGAAGCGCAAGAGACAGTGTGCGGAGTTCTCACGCAGCGCGACGTCATGCGCGCATACAATTCGTTTACCCTGCACTCCACGGAATCCACGGCAAAGATTCAGCAGTTGCAGGAGACTTACGGTGATGGGGGTGAGTTTACTTCCGTCCGTCTGGACTCCCGAAGCCCTTTTGTCAATCACGCGTTGTCGCGGCTGAATCTCCCGATGCAAGTTGTGGTGGTGTCCATCCAGCGACAGGGCAAGGTGCTCGTTCCTCATGGAACGACGATGTTGCATGAGGGTGACGACATACTGTTGTTTGTTTCTCCTGCAAGGGATGTGGAAACTGTCACGCGTCAGTTTCGCGGAGGCACCATGTAGATAGTCTCGTCGTATCCATGTGTACAGTGCGTCCCCCAGATGGGAAACGGTCAAACCGCCGAGAAATATCGTGAAGCGACTGGGCAGCCCTGCGAAGAGCGGGATCTTGCCCTTAGGCGCACCCGATGCATTGCGCACTCCATATCACCCCCTATGACGGTTTATCGCGTGAGAGGCCTTCGTTTCGCCGCCGCTTGCCTGAAAGCGCCGTAAAGCTCCAGGCGAAAGGGCTTGGGGGAGTGGTTCAGAGCACTCCCGAAGTCCAAACACCGTAAGCGCCAAATGCCAAAATGACGACGCCTGAAATCTGGTTGACGCGTCTCAGCGTCCTCGGATGGAATCTATCTCGGGAGAGACTGGTCAAACCACTGAGCACGAACCACCAAACTGCGGAACCAAGGAAAACTCCGAGCACGGTTGTCGTTGCAGCGATGTAGTCGTTGGTTGAACTTGCCACACCCAGCCCTGCAAATACAGCGACGAACGAGAGAATGGTCATGGGGTTCGTAAGGGTAAGCAGAAACATCGATGCGTAACTCCAGAACAGACCCTGGTTGCCGGGCTTTGTTGCGGCGGCATGTTCTGTGGGCCTGGACAGCAGTCCTCGAATCCCCAACGCCAGCAACAAGACGCCCCCAATGAGGTGGATTCCGGCCCGCTCTCTGACCAGGAAATTTGAAATGACATCAAGGCCAAATCCTGCGATGCTCCCGTAAATGGCATCGGCCGTGGCGGCCCCCAGACCACTGACAAATCCAGCAATACGTCCGCGTAACAGCGTGCGCTGGATGCATAGTAGACCAACCGGACCCACGGGCGCCGCAATGGAAATGCCAATGATGAGTCCTTTGAGCAAGAAATCGATGGTTCGCACTTCCTTCTGTCACTTTTTAGTACTTTTCAGCCATCGATCCTCCAACCGAAGGCGGGTCAGTCAAAATCGGCAGAGTCGGGGTTTCCTTGCAGGTATCCAGGACAATCGTCGTCCGTGTTCGAATGACACCGGGCAGATCTTTCAAATTGGTGCTGATGACCCGATCCAAATCTCGAGCGCCTCTGCATCGAACCTTAAGCAGGTAGTCGTCGTCGCCGGCAATGTGGTGACATTCCTGAACCTCCGCCAAGTCGCTTACGCGTGCCAAGAACGGCGCACGATGTTCGGGGCGCTCGAGAGTGACTGCAACAAACGCTGTCAATCCAAAGCCCACCGCTTCTGGATCGATCAACGCGGCGTAACCCCTGATCACCCCCCGTTCTTCCAAGCGATGTACTCGATCTGCTGCAGCGGGTCCAGACAGTCCCAGCAGGATCGCCAGTTCTGCCCATGTGGTGCGTCCGTTCACCATCAGCTCCGCGATCGCCTTCGAATCCAATGCATCCAAATCAATTCACCTTCCATTTGTTTATACATAACAATATTATCTTTTGATTCTAATGTCAATACAAGGTATTCCGGTCTTATGACTGCATAGAAGAGACGCACCGATGTGCTGGATAAAATATCTGCGACCTGGTACATTTCGATCGTAAGTGCAGGCGGGAGTTGTGTCGATTGTTCGCGCTTGACCTTCTCCCTGGGGGAAGGTGTAGGGTTGAGAGGGTGTCAATGCCTGTGGAGGTGTCGTGAAATGAACGTGCTGAGATATACCATCGGGGAACTCGCGAAACGATCGGGTGTGAACGCCCGCATGATTCGTCGATTTGACGCAGTGGGTCTGCTGAGGCTTGGCGAGAGATCTGGCGCCGGATATCGCCTCTATCAAGAGGCGGATGTCCGCAGGCTCGACTTGATCGTCGCTTTGCGCGCTGTTGGTTATGGGATTCGGGAAATTCGAGAAATCCTCGATGGTGATAGCCGACATATTGGCTCTGCTGTCGAGCGCGGAGCACAGGCCATGGCTCGTGAGATCGAGCGGTTATCAGAATCTCGAGAGATTCTCTTGTGGGCGTCCGCGGCTGGGAGCGATGAGGAAGTATTGGAACGCGTTCGGTCTGCCGTCGGCTTTGCCAGAACCGCAGGAGAGCAGCAAAAAACGATGGCTTTGGCGTCGCTTCGGAGTGCGCTGGTGCAGGCGATGCCTCCAGAAATAGAAGTTGGCGAAGGGCAAACGGATGCGGTTGTTCAACTGCTGCACAGTCGAGTGCCCACGCCGCGTTCTCCGGAACAAGGGTCAAAACTGGCTGAGGCTGTGGAGCTTCTCCATGACGAGACATCACTCCAGACGTTTTCGGAGGAAGTAAAGAAGTTTGCACACCGGTTTGGTCCAGTGATCGCGAAAGTGGACCAAACGGATTGGCGTGCGCGGATGACGGAACTGCAGAACTCCCTGCGAACGGCGGCCAAGGAGGGAGTGGCTCCCGATGACGCAAAGGCGATCGCCTTAGCTCAGGAATGGGATCGACTCTTTGCGCAAGCGCTTGGACCGACGGAGGCCGAGTACGAGAAGTGGAAGCGAGAGAGCGAAGAGCGGCTGCAAAAGACTCCGCTGCCGGATCTTCTGCGGCTTGTGTCAGAGTTGACGCCGCATGATCCTGACAAGGCCGCGAAACGACTGTTGCAATCGGCTCGCCGTGCGCGCACACTGGCGGACTGAGATCGGAAGTGGCCATCGCGCTGGCTGGCAGGCGTACTTCGATCTAGCCGGGGCAGGCTGCGACCCCGAATATCGTTCGATAACGGGTATCATTGGGCTGCGTTTCAAAGTGCATCGATACGGTGACCTAGCCGCAACACAAAGGACAAGCAACCGGCTGTCCTCTCAATAGAACCACCGTTGCTTGCCCTTTCGCGCTCGCCCTTATGCGTTTCGCTGCCACATCACGATCACGGGTTATTTGTTCCGGTCCGGGTTGCCGGTTACCCGCCGAAAGGCGTCTCCCGCGCTACGGCCAAGCTCTTTTGTCGCGTCGACGACTCCCTCTACCGCGGATTCGCCGCTATCGCGCATTCGACCGTCGGCAGCCGCTTGCGTGGCGTTCTTTGCTCCTTTTGCCAGGCTCTGCCCAGCTTTCTTGAAATGGTTTTCGTCATTCACAGTTGATCACCTCTGCTGTTACTATGCCCGAATCTGTTCGCGTCATGCGCATTTTGTCTAATCCGCGTAAGCGCGAAGCGTTTCGTGGAGGGAGCGTTCATTGTCTTCTACTGGACGCGCTTCTCTTTACCCTCCCAAAAGGGTTGGCGAATAACGTACTTCTGCAGCTTGCCTGTCGACGTCCGGGGAAGCGCATCAACGAACCGGAACTCTTTCGGAACTTTAAAGTGTGCGAGGCCCGACCGACAAAACTCGTTTAATTCCTGTGCGGTCACGGACATCCCTGGTTTCAACACGATCAAGGCGACGGGCACTTCCCCCCACTTTTCATCGGGCTTCGCAACCACCGCCACATCTGCGACCGCAGGGTGTTTGTACAGATAACCCTCGACCTCAATGGAAGAGACGTTTTCGCCGCCGGAAATAATGACGTCCTTCAAGCGATCCACAATCTCGATATAGCCATTCTGGTAAACCTTCGCCAGGTCGCCTGTATGGAACCAGCCGTCGCGAATACATTTGTCCGTTTCTTCGGGTTGTTTATAATAACCGTCCATGACAACGTTCCCGCGCGCGACAATTTCCCCGATCTCCATTCCATCCCAGGCCACTTCTGTTCCATCAGTGCGAACAACACTTGTCTCCCCGCTGAACACCATTTCTACGCCTTGATATGCTTTCAGCCCAGCCTG
>JAJZCB010000152.1 GCA_021846285.1 Bacillota bacterium | reverse complement strand
TCGGCCGTTTGCGCGATCGATCCACGGACGTGTCAGAGTTTAGGCGGCTTGTACGAGAGTTGGCCATTTTACTCGCTATCGAAGCCACCAGTGACATGCCCAGCGTCGAGTACATAGTGCAGACGCCGGTGGCGCAGGCCAGGGTTACCCGCATAGCCGAGCCGGTTATTCTGGTTCCCATTTTGCGGGCGGGCCTTGGCATGGTCGATGGGATGTTGCAGTGGGTGCCTGAGGCTCGCGTCGGTCATCTCGGCATGTACCGCGATCCACAGACGCTGTCCCCGGTTGAGTATTACGCCAATACACCGCCTGAGTTGAACGAAGGCGTCGTGATCGTCCTTGACCCCATGCTTGCGACCGGAGGATCTGCGGCGGCCGCTCTCGCTGTTCTGAAGGCCAGAGGGGCGAAGCGAATCAAGGTGACCGCAATTCTCGCCGCGCCGGAGGGAATCGCCAAACTCGACGAGTTGCACCCCGATGTTGAACTGTATGCGATCGCGGTTGACGAGGGGTTGAACAGTCATGGATATATTGTGCCTGGTCTTGGGGACGCGGGCGATCGCATATTTGGAACTCTGTGATGGCAAGGGGTGAAGCGATGCCGCGCATTCGCGTGATGACAATATTTGGGACGCGTCCTGAAGCTGTAAAGATGGCGCCGCTCGTCAGGGCGCTTCGGGCGGCGCAAGAGTTTGAGACGGTCGTATGCGTCACCGCCCAACACCGGGAGCAACTGGATCAAGTGTTGTCGACGTTTGACATCGCGCCCGACTTCGACCTGAACATCATGGAGGCCAGGCAAACGCTGACGCTGATCTCGACCAAGGTGCTGCAACTGCTCGAGGGTGTTCTTGAAGAGGTCAAACCGGATGTTGTTCTTGTGCACGGTGATACGACCACCACGTTCGTTGCCAGTCTGGCCGCCTTTTATCAGCAGATCACGATCGGACATGTGGAGGCCGGCTTGCGGACATGGGAAAAGTATTCTCCCTATCCGGAAGAGATGAATCGTCAGTTGACGGGCGTGCTTGCCGATCTGCATTTCGCTCCCACTCAGGTGGCGGCAGGTAATCTGTTGCGCGAAGGGAAGTCTGACAACGCGATTTACGTGACTGGTAACACGGCGATCGACGCGATGCGGACCACCGTGAAGCCGGATTACCAACACCATGTGCTGGAGCGAATCAACCCGTCGCAACGGCTCATTTACATGACGGCCCATCGCCGCGAAAACATCGGTTATAAGCTGGAACAGATATTTTCCGCCGTGCGTGAATTGGTCGGGACGCACTCCGATCTGTTCGTGGTGTACCCCATGCATCTCAATCCCGCAGTCCGGGAACCGGCGCAGCGTATCCTTGGGGATCATGAGCGCATCGCCTTGATTGAGCCGCTTGATGTTCTTGATGCGCACAATTTTATGGCCAGGGCGCACCTGATTCTGACCGATTCGGGAGGCGTCCAGGAAGAAGCGCCGTATCTCGGGGTTCCCTGTCTTGTGTTGCGGGATACTACCGAACGGCCTGAAGGTGTTGACGCAGGCACTCTGAAACTGGTCGGCACCGACAAGGATGAGATTGTACGCACAGCGGACGACCTTCTTCGGAACTCTGACTCTTATCGCAGAATGTCAGTGGCGGCGAGTCCTTATGGGGATGGTTTCGCTTCGGACCGCATCGTACAGGCTCTCCGTCACTTCTTTGGCCGGGGGTCGGCGCCGGATCCCTTTGTGCCGCGTCCGAAAATGGACCTGTAGAGAGTTCGGCGGCCGCCGTATGGTTCACTGACTTTGGGCAGTTGCCGATCGTGAGGGTCCAAGGCAACATATCCGCATGCTTTTTTGGGGGGGAATGGTTATGGAGGAAGCGGTCATCGTCTCAGCCACTCGAACAGCCATTGGCGCCTTTGGAGGCAGCCTGGCGGGGATACCGGGTCCGGACCTTGGTTCCTTGGTCATCAAGGAAGCGCTTACACGAGCGGGAATTGACGGATCCTCCGTGGACGAGGTCATTATGGGCAATGTGCTCCAGGCTGGTCTCGGGCAGAATCCTGCCCGACAAGCCGCGCTGCACGCGGGGTTGGCGCCGGAACTTCCGGCGTTCACTGTCAACAAAGTGTGCGGATCCGGCCTTAAGACCATCGCTCTGGCAGCCCAGGCGATTCGGGCCGGCGATGAGGAGGTTGTGGTTGCCGGCGGCATGGAGAATATGAGTCGTGCGCCGTACCTGCTCGAAGGTGCGCGGACCGGGTTTCGCATGGGCGATCAGACCGTCGTGGACAGCATGATCAAGGATGGGCTGTGGTGCGCATTCGACCACTGTCACATGGGGGTCACCGCGGAAAACGTCGCGGAGCGCTATTCGCTGTCTCGCGAGGCGCAGGATTCGTTTGCGCTGCGTTCGCAGGAGCGTGCTCGGGCAGCGATTGCGGCGGGCCATTTTGCGCAGGAGATCGTTCCTGTGTCCATTGCGCAGAAAAAAGGCGATCCCGTGCTCTTTGCCACCGACGAACATCCCAGGGAAACCTCCCTTGAAACATTGTCGAAGCTGCGGCCGGCCTTTAAGAAGGACGGCGTCGTTACGGCCGGCAACGCTTCCGGGCTCAATGACGGAGCGGCCGCCGTGGTGGTCATGTCCGCCAGACGCGCGCAGCAATTGGGGGTCAACCCGCTCGCCCGCATTGTCGCCTATGCCTCAGCGGGGGTTGAGCCATCGGTGATGGGGCTTGGTCCGATTTATGCAACCCAAAAGCTGTTTCAAAAATCCGGACTGTCACTCGCCGACATCGATCTGGTTGAAGCCAATGAAGCGTTTGCGGCACAGTCTCTGGCAGTTGCCCAGGAACTGGGTTTTGACGAAACGAAATTGAACGTCAGCGGCGGCGCCATCGCTCTCGGGCATCCGATCGGCGCGTCTGGAGCCCGTGTGTTGGTCACGCTGCTCTACGGGTTGCTTCGAACGGGCGGACGAATGGGTCTTGCGACGCTTTGCATCGGTGGCGGGCAAGGTGTGTCCATGGTGATTGAACGTCTGTAGCCGATGTGTCAACTCCCGGAACTATGCAAGATTGGACATTGGCAAGAGGGGTTTTGAGGTTGCTCCTCTCGGGGGTTCATTATAGACTGTTACTGAGGGTGCCAGCAGATGTAATTGTAAGGATGCAATTGTAAGGAGGTGAAGTCTATTGACCCATCATGTTCACTGGGAATTCGATTCTGAGTGTCCGCGTTGCGAGAAAATCAATCACGTTTCGGCGCCCGCCGGCGAACGGGTTGTGCATGTGCATTGTGAACACTGTACGCACGGCTATGATTATACCCATGTGGTTGTCGAGCACACTGATGTGGAAGATGAACAATAGGAATCGGCTGTGGACCTCGCCAAACGTATGCAGATCATTGGCGGGCCAGGTCAGGACAGCTTTAAGATTTCACTCAACATAGCCTCCGGCAGTTCGGATTCCGCTCAGATTCGTTGACAATGAATTTTCATTTAGTGTAGTATTAGCGGGGGTTCGGGTTGACTGAGACAAAAACAGGATCTCAGGCAGGTTCACTGTGGAGCGTATTCTTGGCCATTGGCGTTCGTCGATGAGGTGGTGAAAACAATCACTGACCATCGCAAGACTCCCGGATCATCATTTCGTGAATGGAAAGCGGTTGCCGTTTTCTCTGGGCTCGGACTCCAACTTCTGGTTAATATGCTGGTCTTTGGCTATATTGGCCATCTCCTCGCTGCAAGCTGGCATCGGTCCTGGATGACCGCCATTGGCGTGCTGGTCGGGCTTGGGGTCGGAATCTATGGCGTGTCCTATCTCATCAAACGAATGCTGGGTGATAAACCGTGAATGAGGTGGAGTTTTTTCTTCGCCGGGTGCGCGGTATGGCAGTGGTCGGCGGGATCCTGGCGGCCCTTACCGGGGTGTGTTGGGCTGTGTTCGGCGCGATCAGGTCGGATATGAACGGCCTCCTGCTCGGCGAAGTGGGCGGAGCTTATGTTGTCTACAGCATGGTGAGACAGGGGCACCTGAAGGACGGCCTGGAGGGGAAGGCGTTATTTGCGTCCGGCATGATGGGGATGCTGACCAGGCTGGTGGTGCTCGCCGCCGTGATGGTGGTTGCCGTCAAGACGCCGGGTGTGAATCCGATCACTGCACTTGTGGGCTATTTGCTTGGATTTGCGTTCATATTCTTCGGCCTATATGGGTTTGCTCGAAACCGGGTGAAATCGTCAGGTAAAATCTTCAAAGGAAAGTAGGTGATAAGATGCCGGCGTTCCCTTATTTGTTCTCCAACAGTATTTTCCGTGTCAATCTGATTACAATCGCCATGATGATCCTGGCCGGTCTGGTGGTGCTAATTGTCCTTCGACTCTCCATTCGCAAGCTCGATATGCGCAACCCGCGCGGGTTACAAAATTTAATTGAATGGGCGATAGATTTTACCGCGAACATGGCGCGTGACACGATGCCCAGTGAACAGGTTGTACAGTGGATTTTGCCGCTGGCCTTCACCATGATGGCCTTTTTGTTCGTGTCCAACTGGCTGGGGCTGGTTGCCACGATCGCGATTCATCAACAGCAGCCAATCCCGTGGCTGGGGATAACGGCGCAGAGTTTGGCCATGGCGCACGGGGAAGTTCCTCTGTTCGACTCGCCGACGGCCAATATGAGCATGACTTTGGGGATGGCTTTGATGGTTTGGGTTTTGAGCCATGCAACAGGGTTGCGGCGCCCAAAACAGTACCTCTGGCATTTTGTGAAGAATCCACTGGGGATCATGGAAGAGTTCACGAACCCTTTGACGCACGGCATGCGTCTATTTGGCAACATATTTGCCGGTGAGGCATTGGCTGGCGCAATCCTCACGATGCCCATGCTCTTCGGGGTTGTGCCAACCGGCTTTCCGTTTCTGCTGGTCTGGTTGTTGTACAGCGGCTTTGTCAGCACGATTCAGGCGTACATCTTCACGATTCTGATGACGCTCTACGTCGGCCAAAAGTCCTTTCATGGCGGCGTGCACCACACGTAACAGGGCGCTTGGCAACAGAGGCTGATCGCATCACCATTTTACTTACGGTAAGTACCGTCAAGGAGGATATCAAATCATGGTAAAGGCATTGTTCGATATTGCGGTGGCGCTTCTGTTGGGCCTGGCCGCGGTGGGTTCCGGCGTAGGTGACGGCCTTGTGATGAGCAAGTACGTCGAAGGCGTTGCCAGACAGCC
>JAJZCB010000151.1 GCA_021846285.1 Bacillota bacterium | reverse complement strand
ATCTGCATCAGGCATGATGCTTGCGGTGGCGCCGGTGGACTACCAGTTCCACAACAGTTATTTTCTGGTCGCCCACTTCCACGAGATGCTGATCGGCGGCGTTGTTTTTGGGATGTTTGCCGCTCTCTATTATTGGTGGCCAAAAGTGTTTGGCTTCATCCTTGACGAGAAGTGGGGACGATGGGCCTTCTGGTTCTGGAATATCGGATTTTACGTGTGTTTTGAACCGCAGTACGCGCTTGGTCTGATGGGCATGCAGCGGCGGATGTACACCTATCCTTCGGGCATGGGCTGGACGGCGCTCAACTTTATCTCGACCATAGGCGCATTTCTCATGGGTATCGGATTCCTCGTCATGGCGGGGGGCATCGTGTACAGCATTTTCAAGGGAGAGCGCGACCTGACAGGGGATCCCTGGGACGGACGCACGCTTGAATGGTCACTCCCATCCCCTGCGCCACACTATAACTTTGCGGTCATTCCGACCATTACAGATCGCGACCAATGGTGGACGCTGAAAGAACAGGGCAAGCAGGACACGCTGAGGCCGCGGTCCGAGGATATACAGCCTATTCACATGCCCAAGAATTCGGCCAAACCGTTTCTGATCGGCGTCGCGTTTTTTGTCGCAGGTTTTGGTTTTGTCTTCAACTGGTACCTGCTCGCCGCCGCCGGCCTGTTCTGCATCGTCATCCTGCTCCTGGTGCGGTCCTTTGAGTACCATTCCGATTATCATATCCCAGTCGCTGAGGTTGTTCACACCGAAACGGCTCTGGGGAGGTTGTGAGGCATGGCTGCGATTGTAGAACACGCGCATGGACACGTTGAGCATGATCCGCGTCCGGTCGAATACACGGTCAAGGACGATTCTTTAAAGATATTTGGGTTTTGGCTCTTTCTGGCCACAGACATGATTTTGTTTGCAACCCTGTTCGCCACGTTCGTCGTATTGCGAACTCACGTGGCGACCGGGCCGAGTGGGCGCCAACTGTTTGACGTGCAGGGCTTTATCGCAGAAACGTTCATTCTTTTGACGAGCAGTTTCACTGGCGGCATGTCCACGTTTTTCATGCGTCGCGGCAGCGTCAGAGGCACCGTTGGGTGGTTGCTGGTCACGGCGGTTTTGGGCGCGTCATTTGTGACCTTGGAAATTACAGAGTTTCTGCACTACGTCTCGATTGGCGCCACCATGCAGACAAGCGCCTTCCTGTCCGCCTTCTTCACTCTCGTTGGCACTCACGGCGCTCACGTGTCGTTGGGGATTGTGTGGATGCTGGCCATTGTCATCCAGCTTCTCCGCTACGGCATCACGCCCGCCACTGCCCGGCGAGTGTTTATTGTAAATCTGTACTGGCACTTTCTCGACGTCGTTTGGGTGTTCATCTTCACAGTTGTGTATCTCACGGGGGTGATGATGTAGTGCTGAATACGCCTGAGAGCAGAAGTGGTATAGGGCATCATCACGCAGAACGGTTTCCCTGGAAAGGAATCATCGGCTACGTCCTGTCGATTATCCTCACGGGTTTCTCAATGTGGATTGGCCTCACGCATGCCGCGCAGTTTGGCACCGCGCTGTTTGTCATTCTCGGGTTAGCCGTGTTGCAGATCTTCGTGCAGATGTTTCTGTTCATGCATGTGACCGAATCTGATGAGGGCCCACCCTGGCAGGTGTTGGGACTTCTCGCTGGGTTGCTGTTTGTCGCGACGATCGTCGGCATGTCGATGTGGATCATGACATTCAACGGACAAGCGTCTTAATCTCGATAGAGACAGGCTGTCAAATGTGATGCAAATGATACAGTGACAATGGCGTCGCCCATTCCGATATCGGGATGAGCGACGCGCTTTTTTGTCGCGCATACTGACAAATCGTGTAACCCATTCCTCCTGATTGTGCTATGATTCTATTGCATATTGTGATGATACGCCAAGGGAGCTGAACATCCATTGAATAAGTTCTATAAGTTTCTGGATCGCAACATCCTGCCCTGGCCTGTAAAGTTCCTCACGAATCCGCTCGTCATCCTGTTTACGTTCGTGACCCTCATTCCCCTGATCGGTTTTGCGAACGCGGTCGTATTTGTCCTGATCGTCAATAGCTATATGAATGTGACCAGTGTCGGAGTATCGTCCATTGTCCTGCGGCAAACGTTATTGGTGGCTGACAGTCAGGAAGCGCGGGCGAAGCAGGATCATGAGACGCTGCTCGCGGAATTTACAAAGCTCCAGGAGATGCAGGAGTCGCAGGTTAAAGAACTGGAGCAACTCAAGGAGATGAATGAAGAATTGCACGCCATGATGCACCGCAGTGAGGAGCAGCGCGCGCATATGATTGATGTATTGCACAAGATGCCGCGGTTTCGCAGCGTCGGCATGAGGAAACTGTAAGATGGTTCGAGCAATCGAGAACCTGGTTTGGGCGGTGTAACGAATGGAAACATGTGATCATCCGCAATCTGCGAGGAGGGAATCGTTCTGATGATGACGGCCGCTGATTTCATGATTACGGACGTGATTTTCACTGCTCCTGACGCCAGCATTCGGGATCTGTTGCTGCTGTTTGCCACTCATAAGGTGAGCGGGGTGCCAGTGCTGGATGCAACCCGGCGACTCAAAGGCATGGTCACGGTAGACGATGTGCTTCGCCATCTGCGACCGCATACGTCCCACACACTGGATATGGGCGCATTCATGTCCTTCTACGTGCGCGAGGAGACCCTGCCGGACAGGATGAGAGAGTTGATTGCCAGGCCAGTCCGGGATGTCATGACGACCGCGCGCCTGACGGTCGTTAAACCGGACACTGAGCTTGCGGAAGTTGCCGAGATTTTCGGGGAGCGGCGATTCAAGAAATTGCCGGTGGTCAACGATGCGCACACAGTCGTGGGGGTCGTCAGTCGCGGCGATTTGACGCGTTATATCGTACGCGAACTTTTAAAGGATTGAGGATGCGGCATTGAGCGTCAGCGAGTTTATTGGGGGGATGGCTATTGGTGGTGCGTGTGGCCATGTTAAGCAAATGGCACGTTCACGCGCGTGATTACGCCCGTGAAGCGGTGGCTCATAAGGAAATTCAGATCGCCGCTGTGTGGGACGAAGATTCCGGACGCGGAGAGCAGTGGGCACAGGAATTGCAAGCGCCGTTTTTCGCGGATTTGGAGGAATTACTGTGCCGCGCAGATATCGCTGCCGTCATCGTCGATACGGCGACGTCCATGCATCCGGAGGTGATTCGGATGGCTCTCGACCACGGCAAACACGTGTTTTCTGAAAAGGTGCTCGCCGTATCGCTGCGCGATTGCGACGAGTTGTTGGACCTGGCGCAACGTCAGGGGCTGCAGCTCATGGTGTCGTTGCCGCGTCTTTCGCATGATTACTTTGTGACAGTGGAGCATCTGTTGCACGATGGGGCGATCGGAGACTTGACTTTTCTGCGTTGCCGGCTGGCGCATGATGGAGCTTTGGCGTCCAGCGAATCGCCCACCGGCTGGCTGCCGCCCTATTTTTTCGACAAAGCTTCCTGCGGTGGAGGCGCCTTGATGGATCTCGGCGCGCACCCCATCTACCTGACCAACCGCCTGGCGGGTCCGGCGCGACGACTGTTCGCGTCGTTTACGTATTTCACCGGACGTGAGGTTGAGGATCACGCTGTCGTGGTCGTCGAATACAGTTCTGGGTTGTCCGGGGTTGTGGAGGCGGGCTTCATCTCGCGAGGCAGCCCGTTTGCTCTGGAACTGCACGGAACCCTCGGAACTGTGATGGTGGAGGCTGGCAAGGTGCGTATCCAGAGTCGATTGCTGGATCAGGAAGGATCCATGACATGGCGTGAAGTTCCACTCTTCGACGCTCTGAGAACGCCGATGGAGCAGTGGGTCGACGCGATCATGGATCGCCGCAAACCCCATATCACGAGACAGGATATCCGCGATTTGACCAAGATCAACGAAGCGGCGCTGTTGTCCGCTGGAGATGGATGTATGGTCGTTGTGTGAAATATGTATCACTCCCAGGAATGGGGCTGGAGTTGATGGTATCGTGAGTGAACTGCGTTATAATCCGCTCCTTCGGGATTGGACCATGGTGGCTTCCGGGCGACAAACCCGTCCCCATCTGCCGGAAAACTACTGCCCATTTTGCCCCGGATCAGGAAAAGTTCCAGAACACTACGACGTGTATGTCTATGATAACGATTTTCCGGCGCTCTCCCCTACGCCGCCAGAACCCGACAATGTGGGGTCGGATCTGTACCAGACAGCTTCCGCCTACGGAAAATGCGAAGTGGTCCTCTATTCGTCCGATCACCACATGTCGCTGCCATATATGCCGATCTCCGGAATTCGCCGGGTCATTGATGTTTGGACGGAACGATTTGAGACGCTTTCTGCGGATCCCCGTCACAACTATATTCTCATTTTTGAGAATCGGGGTGAGGAAGTCGGGGTCACCATGCCCCATCCACACGGACAGATCTATGCGTATCCTTATGTGCCCCAAAAACTGCGCATGGAACTTGACGCCTGTCAGGCGCACCATAATCAATGTGGACGGTGTCTGCTTTGCGACATGAATCAGTCCGAGCAGGAGTTTGGCCTGCGTGTCGTGGCTGAAACAGAGCACTTTCTGGCCTATATCCCCTTTTTTACCGATTACCCATACGGCGTCTTTATTGCAAGCAAAGAACATCTGACTGCGCTGCCCGAGATGGGCGATGCTCAAAAAGACGACTTGGCGGACATGTTAAAGCGGGTGACCGCGGGCATGGACGGAATGTTTGACCGTTCCTTTCCCTATATGATGGTGTTGCATCAACGGCCGTCAGACGACGCCGACGTATCCGCCTACTATCATTTTCACATCGAGTTTTATCCGCCTCTGAGAGATCAGACCAAATTGAAATACTTGGCGTCTTCAGAAACGGGAGCTTGGGCCCCCTGCAATCCCACGGCAGTCGAGGAGACGGCGCCCGTCCTGCGTGAGGCCATCCTGAAGGCCGTCGGCAGGAGCGGAGAAGGAGCTCGCGTCTCGTCGGACCGCGCCGGTGCAGAAGGGAGCGCGCGCCATGGATGACATGCTGCGGCAAGGCTGGCGACAGTTCGAAACGTTTTCGCCGGGACCTGCAGAAGACGTTCGCGTGTTCTTTGCGCCAGGACGCGTGAATTTGATTGGGGAACATATCGATTATAACGGTGGTCGCGTCTTTCCCGCCGCTCTCAGAGAAGGCACCTGGGTGTTCGCGCGCGCCCGCTCTGACCGCATGGCGAGGTTCGCATCATTCAACTATCCAAAGAC
>JAJZCB010000150.1 GCA_021846285.1 Bacillota bacterium | reverse complement strand
GCATCATGGAGTCGTTCGAGATTGAGGACGCGCTGTCCGATTTGGTGATCGATGTCGGATTGTCGCGTATGGCCGCACGGCAAAGGGACATTGCCGCAACATCGCTCTATGAAGACCGCATCGTGTGTGTGGTTCCAACCGCCGACGTCGATATGGACGGCCCGGCTGCAAGTCTGGCGGAACTCCTTGACACGCACAAGGTGCTGACGCATAACCACCCTGGCTACTGGGATGACCTGTTGGCGCAATTGCGTCATGTCGCGCCTCACATGAGCACGATGATGGTGACGCAAGTGCACATCACGAAACGGTTCATCGAGGAGGGTCTCGGTATCTCTTTTTTGCCCGCGTCGACGATCGTTCGGGAGCGCATGGAGGGGAGGCTGGCGTCAGTGCCCGCACCGGGCGTTCACCTGCCCGTCGCACAGACGTTTCTGATGACGCGGACGTCTGTTTCTCCCGCCGTCGTGCAATTTGTGAGTTTCGTGGAGCGGCTGAAGGCGACCTTGTGAGACGAACATTTTGCATGGGCGCTGTTCCGAAATTATTGAGGGGGGTGAGATCGTGAAAGTGTGGACAGAAGCGAACGAGCGCGGTGAGACCATATTGTTTGCGTTCGCGTATCCGGGAGCGTGTGGATGGGGACCTTCGTGGGTCAGCGCTGCGCAGAAATTGCAGCAGGATGTGTTTCGTACGGAACTATGGATGTCAGGACATGGATTTCGCTGTGACAAGTCTGACGGCGATCTGCAGATTGTGGAATCGGTAAAAGCGACTGGAAAACCGTTGGAATGTGATTCGGAAGCTTTTTTTGTCTGGGACAAGGAGGCGTTCGAAGATCTGATGTTGGATGAATCAGCAGAACTGCTGTCTGCGAGCCGAAATGATCTCCTGGAACTCGTCCAAGATCTCTCCGATGACGTATTGGACAGGAGATTTGTCGATGGGAAACGAACTGTACGTGAAATTCTGGACCACATAGCCATAGCTGAATGGTGGTACACCACTCGCATTGCACCTGATCCGTCCGCCGTACGTCCGTGGAAAGACTTCGGACAAGACGCCTTCATGCGGTTGCAGGGCATCCGCGCCATGTTCGCGAACGATTTTTCTCACAGACTCAGGCGAATGTCAGAGGCTGACCGTTGCCGGATTTTTCAACGCAACGGAGAACAATGGACTGCCAAAAAAGTCCTTCGCAGAGCGGTATGGCATGAGTTGTTGCACATCAAGCAACTGCGCCGCCTGCTGCCCAAGCTGATTGTATGACATTAAATGATTGCGGCGTAAAAGTTCCTCCTGAACCGCGAGATGCGCCGGAGGTTGCGCTGACCTGTTCGCGGCAGGAACCAAGGGCACCCTCAACGCCGCCCGAATACAGTTCCCACAGCGATCACCAGATCCTTAAACATGGAGGGTGTGATGTTGTCGTCTACCGCATATGCCGCCGACCACCTGAGTCCCAGTCCGTCGTGCAGGTATACGTTGATCAGTTTGTCCTCTGGGTCCACCACCCAGTATTCTTTGACATGCACTCTTTGGTATAGGGTCATTTTACGGATCAGGTCATGCTTGGCGCTCGACGGAGACAGAATCTCAATGACCAGAACCGGAACGCCAATGATGCGCTTCTCCCGTTCGTAGCGGCCGCACATCACGAATAGGTCTGGTTGGACAGTCTGCCTGGTATTCATGTCAACCTCAAATGTCACATCTGTCGGAGCAGCGTAAGCCCGGCATTCTTTGTTCTGCAAATATACGACGAATGACGCGTGCAACTGCGCGGAGATTTCCTGATGCTCCGGTGTGGGACTTGCCAACAAATACGGCACGCCGTCGATCAGTTCGAAGCGTTCATTATCGGGCCACGTGATATAGTCGCTGTAGGTATAACGCTCACTTCCGTCCATTTTTGGGGTTGACAAGGCGATCACGTCCCTCTCCAGGATGCTGTTTGCAAAATATCCGTCTCTTTCCATTGTATGATGGGTATACGCGGCCAGTCAATACGCATTCAGCAAGTCATGTCGTAGGCGGACTGAGTGCGACTACCTGGCGGATTGAAAGTGAACCTTCGACGTGGCGACCTGCATGTAGACGTGCTGATAGCGCGCGCCTATCCAGACTCCCCACACGGCCAGAGGCAGCCCAATTCCGATGATCCAGGCAAGCGCGGATCCGTAGCCCGCCAGCGTCGCAGGCAACGAATTGCCGATGGATCCCGAGAAAAAGAGATTGTTCATAAAGGAGAAAACGGCCATCGGCGCGTATGCCAGCGGCAGCAAGAGAAGCGCTCGCCACGGGTGCGCCAGGAGCCATGCGTAGCATGACGCGAGCCCTAACCCAAGGGCTCCGGTTACGAGCAGCGCCGGCTCCGCCTGCCCCAACAGCATCAGGCTGTGCCCCGCCTGGCCGGGCACGGGCGTAAACAGGGCATGAATCAGAAAACCGGCTGCGCACGCCGCCAGGCTGAGCAGGATGGAGGAAATCATCACGCAGAGCGCTGCCAGTTTCTCGATGACGAGCAGCTTCCAGCGCGCGAGCGGAAAGGAGAGCAGCCATGGCAGGTATCCACGCGTGCGATCCAGGTTCCTTATGTTCATGCTGGAGGTGTACAGTCCATACATGAGGAACCAGGATACGAACATGGGAACGAGAAACATGGCGGCGCTCGACAGTTCAACAAAAAAGCCGCCCACCGCCATCAGAGACAGCCATGTATACGCCGCCGCCGAGGCGAATCGATTCGCGGATCGCGACAACAGACGGTAACGCGTCAACTCCAGTCGAAACAAGGCGACGTACGGACGGCGCGGCCGTTGCGGCAATTCGGACTGCCACTCCGGTTGCAGCCACGCGTTTTTTCTCGCGTGGGCGCCGATCGCCTTTCCACGCAACCCCGACCCGCCTTTGGTGTTTGAAACGACTGCGTCATCCCGATAGCGCGGTGAGCCTGCGTTTGGAAAGCGTGCGTCTCCGAGGCGTGTCAGTCCCCACGGCGTCAGCGCCAGGAAGACGAGCCCAAACGGCCACCCCAGCAGAAACCACGGCAGCGCGCGTAACAACATCGTGGTGGACGTGAGGTTGGGGAATCCGAACGCACCCGTTGGTCCGGATGTCGCGGCGGCAATGCCGCCTATGATGGCAATAGCGGACAGCGCGTAGACGACGAGGACGTGCAGAACGCCCAGAATCCGCAGCCATCCTTTTGCCGCGACCGCAAGTGAGCTGAATCCGATCGCAAACGGCAGTAAGATGGCCACGCTCAGGCAGACCAGCAGCCCGTAGCCAAGTTGGGTCGACGCAACGCCGACTGGCGCGCGAAAAACAAGCGCAAGAAAAGTGTGAGCCAAGGCGAGACCGATGGCCAGTATGGCTCCGATGCGCGCGCTGATCGCCACCGTCGCGAGACTCTTCCCGAGCATTAGCCGGAGCCGCGAGTGGGGGAACGACAGCCACCAGTCCCGTTCCAGCGTCTGTCCGACGACAAGAGTAATCACCCACTGAAAGACCATTACGCAAAGGATCCAGGCGACACCCCCAACATAGATCCACTCCTGCACCTGACCGAGCCTCTTGATCAGAAGGCTGTCAAAGAGCGTGCTGCCCAGTGCGACGGTCGCAATCAAAATGAGGGCTGTGTAGGGTTTGTGTTCCCGTTTTCTCGAGAACAGAGCCCATGCCTCGTGGCGGGAATATTCCAGGCGCGCCAGGGTCAGCACTGATTTCATGCGAACACCTCCTTGTACCGAGTCTCCACGGAGCGGCCTGACTGGCGAAGGATCTCGACGCTTTCGGGGCCGGATGCCCAGCCTTCGTGAATAAAGACAACCTGATCGAAAAGCGGCTCCATCTCGCGAATATCGTGTGTCGCCATGAGCAGAGTGCGGTGGCCGTCCGCCAGATCCGCCACCACCGAGGACGCGATTTTTTCACGAGACAACAGATCCACGCCGGCAAATGGTTCGTCCAGGAGAATGAGCGGCGCCTCACGGGCAAGACAGGTCAGCAACTGCAGCCGCGCCTCTTCCCCTCTCGACTGCGACGATATGCGCGTATCGAGATTCACTTTGAGCGCTTCGACAAGATAGCGCGCCCGCTCCCGATTCCAGTCCGGGTAAATCGACGCCGCAAATTGCAGCCACTCTGCGCCCGTAAGCCAGCCTGGCAGCTTGCCCCGGTCCGGCAGGAAAGCGACACGATCCAGTGTACCTACGCCAGCCGGTTGACCAAAGATGCGAATCTCGCCGGACACCGGCTTGGTGAGTCCAGAGATCATTTTCAGCAATGTCGATTTGCCCGCCCCATTGGGCCCCAGCAATCCGACGATGCGGCCGCTCTCAATCGTGAGATCCACGTCGTGCAGGATCGTTTTTTTGCGGATTTTCATGGAGACATTCCGGCAATGCACGGCAATCGCATCCTGACGTTGTACAGCATTCATACCTCTAGCCCTCCCCTTGACCCAGCAACCACAATTGTTCTGTTGTCAGACCGATCGACGCGGCCCTGGCGCGAAGTTCAGCGACAGCCTGGCGTGCAATGTCCCGTTTGCTCTCCTCCACAATGCGCGCATCGTCAGTCACAAATGTGCCTTGTCCGCGGTGCGTCACGAGCAACTTGCCGCGTTCGAGCTCCTGATAGGTGCGCATGACCGTATTGGGATTGACCCGCAACCACGCCGCCAGATCCCGCACCGAAGGCAGGCGAGCTCCCAACTGCAATGCACCGCGCGCGATATCGGCCCGCATTTGTTCGCAAAACTGCTCGTAGAGCGGTCGCGACGGGTCTATGCGCACATTCGGATACCACAATGACTCCTCTGTCACATTGACCACCTCATATTTGGAGTGTATTAGATCACCTCATACAATGTCAAGCGGCCATGGCGTGAGATGCCCTGCACGCTTCGAACGTTTGGCGAACCTGGGGAGCTTGGGGCCCTCTGGACGCTTGGGGAGCCCGGGATTATCCGTGTGGCTGCGGCATGCGCGCATGCTATAATGAGCATGTAAAACCGAACACAGCCTAGCAATCGCTACGAAGCGAGCTTTTCAAGAGAACAGGCGGCAAACAGGCGGCAAATGATAGAAGCTCAGAGCGGAGTGGCCGGAGTGACATTTAAGTGCAGGTGGTCGGTGCTTAATTCACCGATAGTGCATGTCGGGTGGGGGCTGATGATCGTTGCGTTGCTTGTTCAGTCATTCCACAAACACATCATTGATGTGATCGGCGCTGTCTTCTACGGTCTTGCAGCCGTGGTCAATACGATGGTTCTCTTCACCCTCTTTCGCACCAAGACGCTTGTCGTACACGATGACAGTCTGGACTTT
>JAJZCB010000001.1 GCA_021846285.1 Bacillota bacterium | reverse complement strand
AGATTCGAAAGAATGTCCATGCCTTCATGGAGTCGATCATGAAAGATCGCTCGAAGATCATTGACCGGCTCTGCATCAGGATGGAGTCGGGTGACATTGTGGAAGATCTCTAAGTCAACTTATATAGGCAGAAAATTCTCTGACAAATGCTAAAGCAGGCGTGAGATCTATTGCCTCAGTGAAAGGTCCCCAAGAAATTCGAATGGAAGATTCAGATGGACACCCCATCGCTTTGAGGACATGACTTGGTCTATATTCATACGATGTACAGGCAGAACCATTTGATAGTGCTAGATCGTTCCTGACAGCCATCATAAGAGCCTCAGAGTCTACCCCGGGGAAGCTTATATTAATACAATTGTCCAAGCAAAATTCTTGATCCCCATTGACCAAATGATTCACAAGGTCGAGCTGCTCCATCACTTGTCTACGTAAACTCAGAAATTTACCCTTCCACAAGTCATGATGTTGTATACAAGCTTCAACGGCAATACCGAATCCCGCAACTAACGCCACCGGTACAGTCCCTGGTCTTAAGCCCTTTTCCTGCCCACCACCTAACAATAACGGTTTAATTGGTAGGCGTCTATACCGTTTTTGTCTTGCAATTAGTGCCCCAACCCCTTGAGGACCATAGATCTTATGTGCAGTACAACTTAACAAATCGTATTTTACAGACCTTAACTCCAAGATCAACTTTCCGAACGTCTGGGATGCATCGATGTGAAAATATACACCCTTCTCTGCTAATGCCTCCCCAATCTCCTTAACCGGTTGAATTACACCAGTCTCATTGTTGCCATGCATAATTGAAACGAGGAGTGTTTTATCGTTCACATATGACAGCAGCCTCTCTAGATCCACTCGTCCAGAAAAATCTACAGGAACGTAGTCTACCTTGAACCCCAGTTGTTCGAGAAAGTGCATAGGCTCCAAAACAGAACTATGCTCAATTACTGTAGTGACCATGTGGTTCTTGCCACTCTCTACTCCATATGGTACTAAACCTTGAATAGCTAAATTGTTACTTTCTGTAGAACCACTTGTAAAAGTAACTTCAGCAGGATCTATTGATAAAGCGTACGCAACCCTCTTTCTCGCTTCTTCAACTAAACGTTTCGCATCCTGACCATAAGTATGCGTTCTGCTGGAGGAATTTCCGTAGTGATTTCGATACACATCTATCATACCCTCTAAAACCTCAGGCAAAATAGGTGAAGTAGCGTTATAATCCAAATAAATGGACACCTAATCCCCCTCCTCTACTATTTCCCTAGCGCTAATTCAAGTAAATCAACTGAGTCCTTAATAAAATTGGTGCCAGCTAGATAACCAATTCCCCTATGAAGATGCAGCCTGAACTGCTTACTAATTGTTACGGGATCTAGTGTTAATCCGTCATTTAAACATCGTTGAATGATTAAAGCTTCATAAATATCAGCATAATCACCAGCAAAGACCTGCCAAGTCATTTCCACGTTACTATCCGGTGGATTTTCAACGTTGGTCGGGACAGTATTATCATTTAAAGAGAGACATAATGCCCATCGACATAGTATGTTCCATTGTTGAATTCCGGTTTTTGCCTTTAACCTAATTAACTGATCTTTTGCCTTATTGGAGAGACGAATTTGTTTTATAATCAACCTCTCGTCACCGCCCTACCAGATTGGAAATATCCTTCTGTGACAACAGTACAGCGATTTTCGTTATTGTATTTGAGAAAATATTGTTGACCTACAAAATTTGTAATCTCATTTAAGTAATTTTGATCAAGCTCCGTATCTGTGGATAATACAATAACTTGATGACTCCCCTTAGGCAAATATTCTTTAACAAACCGAATACGGTGTTCAGAATCTAGTCGTCCCATTGGGGTATCGATGATAATGGGTAGCATTCGACCAGATGTTTGTCCAAGAGACCACAATATGGATATAGCCAGCATTTGCCTCTCTCCACTAGATAGGCTGGACTTTGGAATGTCCTCGCCATGTAAATCGACTAAAGAAATGCTGAGGGTATCCGCATCTACATCAACTTGTCTCACAAGTGTCGTCTTGTGAGTAAGAAGCTGAAACGAATGCGTTATATTGTTGGTTAAATCTGCAATTTTTTGTTTAGTCACCTGAATACGAAAGGAGCGCAATATTTCTCGGGTTCTAGCTGCATACTGAATAATTCGGTCACGTTCATCTCGACCCGCTATCTGCATTCCTAACTTAGTCACTTCTCGGTCACAGTTGTCCAGTTTATTTTTTAGTTCACCAATAGAATTGTCCACGGTTAATATGCTCTTTTCTAGAGCAAATACTTGTTCCGAGCAAATATTTCGTTTGTTTATTAATTGTTGAATTTCATCTTCATCCACTTCGCGATGCAAATTTCTCTCGAGTTGATCTCTCTCAACCATCAAATCCTTATAAGCCGTTATAACCTCTCGGGCCTCAGTACGTTCTTCCTTTAATGTACTGTCAACGAGCCTCTTGAGTACCCCCTCTACTATCGTTGGAGAACTTAAATTCGTATATTTGCTTGCCATTTTCTGTATCCTACCTAAATGTTGTGACAATCGTTTTGTTACATGTTCATCAGAAGATGAGTCTTTAACATCTCTAATAACCTTCTCTATTTCAGGCAACGTCATGCGCGCACGAACAACATTCATATCATTTTCAACGGTCCGATGTAATTTTTCTAACATATTGCCTACAAGAACTAGTGGCAAAGCACCTGATGCGATAATTCCCATAGACGTTCTGCATTGTTGTAATTGTTCCTCCAACACCAATTGACGAGCCTCAGAGGACTTCCTTGTTTCTACCAAATCTCCTCCTAATCCATAAAATAAGTCATCAAGTTCTATTACCCTTCTCTTTTCTTGAATTAATTTATTATTTAAACTTGCCCTTTCTTGAGTAAGTGCATCCAATTCTAGGAGAAGTCGTTCGTTTTGCTCCAGAAGGCTATTTAACTGCTCATCATAATTAGATAATGAACCTTGAATCATTCGTCTATTTCTACTCATTACCGTGAATAAGTCCCTTATTAATCGGTCAATTACTTCAACTCCAAGCAAAGAGCGAATCGCTTTGCTTAGAGTTTCAAGAGTGTTATCAGTTTCTGCCAACGTGCTTATTTGTTCACCATCAAAAAAGAACAGTTCTGCAATAGCAGAAGGAAGTAAGTCCTCGATAAAAGAATCCCAATGTTCAGCTAGATACGGATCCTGCTTTTCCCCTTGCCATATCTCCAAGTGTGCAGAAGAACGTAGCCCTTCAGCCGACCAAGAGCGTAATATACGAAGCGAGATTGGATGATGCGTATCTGGAACTTCAATTTGAACTTCAATAGAACAGTTATTTTCTCCGTGATGTACTAATTGGCGAAGATAATCAGAAAAGCTAATACCCTTTTTAGGTAAACGTGGAGACCTTTTCCCATATAGAGCTAAGAGAACCCCTTCAAGGATACTCGTCTTACCCCCGCCATTCATTCCACCTATTAGTGTTATGGGACAGCTGGGATTCGTTGAAGGGAGAATAATATGCTCACCCTTATATAGACCAAAATTATGCATTTTTATTTCAGTAATGATCATGGAGTGTAACTTCCGTCCTCTAGATTTATTGAATCCAATTGCTCTAAAGAGAGTTCCTTTAACTCTACCTGACGTTGTTTAAAACTAGCCGCGTCATTCTCATCATCATAGTAACATCTGCGAATGTGCCCTTCGATTTCATCAACCATACTCCGCTTTCCTCTAAGCAAACTATCTCGCTCTTCCAACATGATTAAGGACGCGCAGAGGTCCATTAAGACGGGATCGTTTTCAGTTAGCTGAGTGAGTAACTTCCACTCCTTTTCACCAAAATTACTTAATGCAATAGGTTCTATCCAATCCTTACCCATAACATCTTTATAAATGGCAGGCACCTTATCATCAAACTCATTCTTATCTTCAATCCATATCCTTCGTATTTCACGCAGTTCCTCTAAGGTGATTAGCTCGATTGATTCCATCTCGCTGGGCATTAGCAATTCAACTTCGTGTTGCGTTTCAAGAAGACGACGGAGTAGATATGCACGCCTATCCTTTGTATAGGGTCCCGGAATGGGACGATTATCACTTTCGTATAATTTAATTGATCCATTCATTCGGCGAAAATCTCTATATTCATGATCATCGATTCGCCCTTTTTCATTAAGCCTTCCTATTTCATTTCTAAACTCAAGAAGCGGAGTCATCCAAACCTTCTCGTCATCATTTTGAATCATTGCTTCCATTGACTTATCGTATGAGACCAAAGTGCAAACCCAACAGCCAAATCGGCTATTTCCACAGCTAGGTGTTGTTGTATCCACGACTAGCGGACACTCATTGTCAGCTGTTGCTTCCCGATACATAGCCATAAGTTCCTTGTTAGACATGCCCCATGGATTAGGGATCTGCATTAAATACATCCAGACATCGTCGCTTGTCCAATCTTCAATCGGGCTAAATACCCACGAATTAGATAAGCTTCCATTAGGGCTCAGCCAGTCACGATGACGATTTCGCTCATACCTATTCATTGTAGCAGCCCTTGACGCACTTTCTGCCTTACGTGTTCCAAGAACGAGTATTGTTTCTCCATAACGTTTAACCATATCCATAATGAATCGATTTGCAGGATCAATCTTTAAGCGACTCGTACACCAACGAAACCCCTGGCGAGGCGCTGGATAGCCTCGTCCGATCAAATTTACCCAGTAAGAATTAGCAATAATTGGTGTTAATCGGTAAGGTTTGAACGGCAGATTTCCCTCCTCAGCACGCTTTCCCATTGATTTTAGAGATCGATTAACCCAAGCTGCAACAATCGGTTGTTCTACCAACGTATCAGTGCTTATAACATAAATGGGTTTGTGATTCCTCTGTTCCAATGGTATTTGTAATATCGCATACCATACTAATTGCAGTGTTGCTGAAGAGTCTTTGCCGCCGCTATATCCGACGATCCAAGGGATTTCATCCGACAGATAAAGTTCTTGAATTCTACTGGTTAATTCCTGGATATGCGATTTGCTTACAAGACTATATCGCGTCATTTTCCTCCACACCTTCTCTAGGTCTTAGTACGGGCTATTTTTGGCTACAAATTATTTGACCCATTAGTTCATCAACCAATTCGTTAAGATTGTTTCGGGAGAAGGATATTTTACCTCCTATAATTATTCGTCCTTCCCATAAAGGGTTGGTTCTGTGCCAATTAATCTCACCTAATTTGCTTAAGGCATCTTTCCAGTTTTTATTAGAATTTGTAAGGATTCGCCCTATCTTGCCAATTGCTAATAGAAAAATTGCGTGGGCATGAATATAATCTCGTCTTAAAGACCCTGCTGTCATATCACCGTTAATAACTGCATGCCATTCTTGAAGATATCCCGAGACACATACCCAGAACTCAGTGGCTAATTTTAGCTTATCATCATGTGTACAACCTTCTAGGAGTTCAAAGGTTCCTCGATATATACCGCTCAAAGTAAATACTTTGGATGATCTATTGGAAATGGTTGATTTCTCTATTTCTGTAAATCCTTTGAAGACGGGAATGCACTCGATAAGACGACGTGAGATTTCTGCAATTGGATCTCGAGTGTCATATAGTATGTTCAACGATTCAGTAGGTCGAATATTGTAGCGATTTAAATCTGAAAACATCTGTTGAGATCTTTTTAACCCCTCATCCACAAAGAAAACTATTGAAATAGTTTCGTTTCCAATATCGGGTTTCATTTTAAGTGCGGCTTCAACTCCAGCTCTGCGATGTTGTCCATCGTTAACGATAAATCGTGCCGCCATTGGAATCTTTAATGTGCCGAGATTGTAGCAATCCAACCCAGGAGAAGCTGGTGTGAACTGTGGAATTTGATCAATAGAAACCGTTAGCGATGAAAATACATAACTATCTGGATGATTCACAATGTAACTTGCAATTGCAGGGATGCGTGTTCGATTAATAACCCTTTGTGAACGTAGCAACGGATCTACCTCTGGTTCATTAAAAAGAAATAGCCTAGACACTAACCTCAATGGGCACATTGAAACATAGTACTCTCGCCCAGCTTGTATACCTCTGATGCATGGAAATGTATAGTACATTGAATCGCTCATATAAAATAAGAACCCCACGATGGATGGACGTTTGATTTTTCTAAAAGGAAGTCTCTTGATACATCATATAGGAAATATGCGACTTCGGTCAAGTACAGTAGTTTCGTATATTAGGAAATAGTTTCGGCTCACTGAGCCGAAACTCCAAATAAAACCCAATTATTTCCTATCTATTCGCCAAAACATCTCGAATAAAGTACAATAAATGTTTCAAATTCCCATGTTTCGGGAATTTGAAACATTATTTCGCTTAATCCGCCCACTGCATACCGATTTAAGTATGTCATACCTACATCGCTAAGTAGGGTTTTTGAATGTGCATCAAGAAGAGATAGACTCAATTGCTGTATACCTTCTCGATTATCGTAACCTATCTTGCCCCTATCTATCTCCGCGTCAATCAGTAGTGCTGCTATTTGTCCCTTCGCAGCAGAATACTCTCCAGGGTAGTTGTCAATGAACCCCTCCCCTTGTCCTTCAGATCTACCAAATTTCCGGAAATGCAATCCTGCCATCATACACAAATAATAAGCATCAAAATCATATCGAAACGTAAATCCCCGACTTATTAGTTTATTAAAATAGGCACGCATTTCTTTTGGGCGTTTAAAATCCACACTATCACCTCGCAATCATAATCATATTATAGAGTGTTAATCGTATCATCTTCTGATTGAAACGTATAAAATGCGTCCTTCTCTCTCACAATAATTACATTATTATTCTCTGGAACAATTGTGAAGTATTGAACGCCATCCAATTTGTAAAAAACATCTGCAAACGCTTCTCTCTCACCCGACGTAATGAATACTATCAACTGATCGAATAACTTCGGCAAAATTGTTGAAACATTTCTCCGCACTTGAAGATCAAGAGCACCTGCGGGTGAATCCACTACAAAAGGAAAATTATATGCAGACTCAGAAAACAGGGTGCCTAAGTAAGCATATGCTATTGCTAAGGATTGTCCTTGGCTTGCTCCCGCTTTCCTTAAAAGTGTTAAATGTCCGTCGATTCTTTCGACAGTGATTTTTTCAAAGGGTAGTAACCACTGGATTTTATAATTAGTATTCTCAACGATTTTTTCCTTCAATAGAGATAATGCTTGATATTCAATTTCTTTTAGATAAGATTGTACCACTTTGGCCTTTTTTAACAAGGTAACAGTGCCAGTTACATCGTTTAATTTACGTTCCTTATCAGCTAGAACATTTTCACATAGCGGTATATTGCCTTTGTCACTTAATGCCTTTCTTTCTTGCTCTAACCGATCCTTGGTTGTGAGTTCATTCAACTGATCAGAGATCCTCTGGATACTTAACTCCAGTTCTTTTTCCTCCTTCAAAAGTTCATTATAAGCATTATCATCCGATTTCTGTCCTTCTATTACCCCCCACTCTCTTTCTAGGCTATTTCGTTCAATCAATAGATCATTTAGTTTGTTAATATCATCCTTTAACTCAGGAGTGTATTGGTTATCTTTTATTGCAGATTTCATTTCATTTATTACACCTATTTCATCACTGCCAAGGTACCGTGTAGATCCGTTAAGTATAGAATCGTGTTCATGGGGACCAATAGGACGCCCACATACACATTCCTGTGCCTCGGCAAGTTCTTCAAAGAATTGTCTTGATAAATTCTCAGGCAATTGTAGTTGATTCATCTTTGAGGCTAGATAGTTCATTCGTTCAAAGGTCGTCTTGGAAAACAAATGCGGACTTCTTATTACCCCCAATACCTTCTGCCTAACTTCCTTAATTTTACCATCCACCCCAGTTCTTTTATTTATATTTATCTGTACCTGTTCTCTGATTGTCTGGTCAGACTTCAGTTGACGAGACTTATCCTCTTCTATTTGATCCCTTCTATCCTTCTTTTCCTTCAACTCCCTTTTTAATTTAATTTCCCTTTGCTTCAATTCATTAAGAATTTTCTCCTGTTCCTCCTTGTCTTGACGTATTCGAGTGACAGCGTGATCTGTCCTTGCATTTGTTGTCGGATACAATGACTTTTGCACCTCATCAACTTGATCTATCGCAACTTTACCAAGTGCGCTCACGTAATTAATTTGATATAAATTCTTTAATGCCTTCTCTGCTTCATCTTTCCCGAGCTTTAGAATGTCTTTAGCTAATTCACCGTCAAAAATAAAGCGGTCAACAAATTCCTTCGAAAAGACTCTTTTCACTGTCTCCGGCAATCTAAGCCCGTCATCATACCCTGACTCTGATCGTGAGGTTCTATAAAAGGCTTTACCAGAATTATAATTCAATATAATTTCTACAAGATATAAATCATTATCCAGAACAAAACGCACCCGAAATTCGCCTTTAGCAAGATCCTTAGATGGTGGTTTAAATTCTTTAACAAATGAGGGGGTCCACTCGGATGCAGATCCAGAAAATGCTGCACCGAGAAGTGCCATTGTAGTTGTCTTACCTGTCCCGTTTGCCATCATAAAGAGCGCTATCGGGTATGGCTTCCCACCATTATCAGTCAATAGAATTTCTAAATTGTTCATCCCGCGTATGTTAAGATAGGACCAAGATAGGATTCTTAGACGCATACTTTAAACCTCCTCGCAATTTGCCAAGTTAATTACACGAATAATGTCATCATTACTATAATTGTCTTCAATAAAATTGATAATGAGTCGACTCAATTGAGACTTGAACTCTGGACTTTCGTCAGATGGCTCGAGAATGTGATCTATTGCATTCATGAGAACCTGGTTTATTTCCATTAAAGTTACTCCTTCCTCGTATTAGCAATACTCTGAAGCCATGTCATCCTCTGGTGATCAGCAGTATCCACCTCTCCATCTTCTGCACCATTGCATATAAAATCTAAAACTGATGCTCTTTTCAATGGATTATTGGGGTCAATTCTCAAACTTCGTCCTATTCGTTGAATCGTTACGAGCTTGGATCGGTCAGATGAAAATAATATTATATTTTCAACAGATCTAATATCGATTCCCTCGGAAAGTCGTTCGCAAGTGATGAGACAGCTTATATCCCCCTTACTGAACCTCTCCAAGTTGAAGCGGTCGTCACGTCCATAATAAGTATGAAAGTACGGCTGGTATTGCATAAGTATTCGTTGAACCTCACGTCCAAAATTAATTGTCTCAACAAATATTATCGATTTTGATAATATCTCCGGGTGATTCTTCACGAAGTTTAAAAACGGCGCAAGTTTGCCCAAAGAAATCTTCTTCACTCGTGCCAAATCGTTATAAAAATCCTTTTCATTTACAGGAAGATTTGCTTGCTTTCTTGCATGATACGCCTTTATAATCTGATGTCGTTTCACCTTATCATCATCGGTTAAGCTGTACCGTATTGGATGATAATCGAATTCGCATAAAATTCCTCGCTGAATGGCATCCTCTAATTCAAACTGAAAAATAACCTCTCCTATTTCATTTGCGATAAAATCGTTACCTGCCTGATCATATTCTCTTTCAGGAGTAGCACTTAACCCCAAACGATATTCAAATAGAGATAAATACCCACTTAAATCGCGGATATTTGATGGTGAGCCCATTCCATGAACTTCATCACAAATTAAAAGTGATTTATTTAACCTTGCTTGATTTTTCGTTATGTGAACTATAGCTTCTCTTAAGAATTCTCTTGAGATTATTAGGATCCCGCCAATAGGATTAACAAGATACCCTGCCAACTCCTTATAGCTCTCATATTGACGGAAAACATTCCATTCTGGAGCAAAGGTATAGATCTCATTAACCCACTGATTTAGAAGATCAGTTCCAGACGCAGCTATAATCACACTGTCAATCGAATGACGGGTCTTTAATGTATTTGCTATACGTAGAGCTGTACGTGTCTTACCAGAGCCTGTCGCCATCTCCAGAACTCCATGTTTTCGAGTCAGAAAAGACCCTATTGCCTCCTCTTGATGTCTCCATTTTGTAACTTGATGTTGACTTGGATCATTGCTTTGTTTCCCCCTACGTTTCGTCTGTTGTTGATTAAATTCTGTTGATGCAAGTGCCTTGAGACGCTCTTTATAAGCGTCAGGAAACTTATGGGTTTTTAAAAATTTGCACTCGCCATCCCATAAACGTTTAAAATAGTCTTTTCGCCGAGTGGCACGCTCTTTTACGCGTGTATCCCAGCTACAAAATACTTCAAATGACTCATAATTTTTTAACCACCCTCCTCTAGACTCGTTATTTGACCCCAAAAATACTACAAAATTTTCCCTATCGTCGCTAAAGACTCCGAGTTTATCATGGTAAAAACTGTCTGCTTCAATTTCGGCTTCATTTAAATCGGGGAAAGTCAACCGGACATCGAGATAATCATTCTTGATTAGCCAACACAAATTAGAGACATTAACGTCTTCACGATGATCATACAATTCTCTATATGTACTTTCTAGGTATTCATCTAACCACTTCTTTTCGTCATATCCTCGCTTTATTAGCTCTACGTCATGATCATCAATTTTTACACTCGTTACTAATCGAATTTTCCCTCCTCGGCTTATAAAAGATTCTAGTCCAGGTTCAATTGCGATATATAAGGAAGAATTAAAAAAGCCGGCTGCCCTATCATAACATTTGGATTCGGACAGACACGGAAGAAGGAATTCATAAAGTAAATTGTGTTCACCAGTCAAGTACGCTTCATCTAAATTGAGCTTGGAAAGCAAATAATTCCCCTCCACATCTTGGAACCACCACTCAAGTATATGAACATTAAAAATTTCTCGCAAGTAGATTTTAAAATTTTTTTGGTTTCTTTTATAACTGGTCCTAAAGATTTTCTCTACATCTGGATGCAGAGTTGATCCACTGTTTTGGAAGGGGTTTTGTTGATCTCCCGAAATCGAGCGAGCGCCGGAGGCGCATGCCGATATGATCCGAGAAGGCGCCAAGCTTGATGACATGATGAGTCGTGGGGTTTCCTGCGCAAATGAACACCAGTGACTACCCAAACGGCACCGCCATCTGGTACACCCACTCTGTACTCCAGAACTTCGCGATACCTCTCGTTTTCTCATTCACGTAGCAGGCCATTGCTAGTGGGAAGAAGATGACCTCGGCATCGAGGAAGAGTTCGCGAAACTGGTATATCACATACAGCACCACCGCCATGACCACCTGGATAAACTCGAACACCGCATTAAAAAAGGAAAGAATCTGATTCCCGTTCACACTCGGCAACGAGAAAGTAGGTACGCTCGTCGCGCCAAGACTCATGACGCCCATGGACAGATCAAAGAAGACCTGCGTGATCGACACGACGAGTCGTTCTCCCGTAAGCAACAGCACAACAGACACCGCCACTTGAATGAGGCTTGTGCGTACTCGTCCGCGAATGAATCCAACTGGTTGTAAAAGACTTCCGCACCCGCCACCCACCTTCCCTGGCCGGCGGTACGTAGTTCTGAAAGTCCTCGCTACTCTTTACGTAGTACTGATCGGCAGTGGCCCAGTAGAACTTAACCTCCTCACCCTCATGAGGGATTGCGTACACGCCCGGTTTATAGCGGCGGAGACTGATGAAATCTCCATCCTTGTAGTAAATTGCGACTCTGATCGGTGACAGCCAAGTCCTCTCACGTGCAGTGCAAATTACGTTATAGATCTAGAAAAAGAGGTTCACGCCTACTTCGACGCGAGCCCCAAGCCTATTACTGCACGAGTTTTTGAATGTCTTCGACCGAAAGTCCAGTTGCTCACGCCAACTCTCACGCAAATCTGCTAATTCTACTTTCGTCATGATGATCTCCCTCCCTGAATAGTCTGGGAGGATCATCTCACGCATGACCGGACACCGCTAGGTGTGGGCTATTTGACGTTTACGCCCGAGCTGCCTTTTCTATACTATCGCCAAGACGTATCAGGTTCTTGGCTACTTCTATGGCCTTCATTATCTCCCCTTCCTGGCGCCCCTTCTGTAATCCCTTCTCCATCCCTCTTTCTTCAGCCTCGTGTTCAATTTCCCGAACGACATCTGTCATACGAAGGACCTCCTTTAGCTGTTCTTCTTGTTTATCGCTCAATTCTCTGCCGCTGAGTCCCAGAATCAATGCCGTGACGTAGTTTTGCTCAAGGCGATCCGGGATCTTTCGCGTGATCTCAACGACCTTGTCAAACGCCTGTTCTCGCGTCAGACGCTCAAAGTTCATGTGAAGCGCAAATGCCAAGCGTATGCGATCCTGCACATCCCAATCGCCTTCGGCGAGATGTCGCTCAATGGTATCAAGAACAGCATCGCCGTCAAATTCACGCAGGTATACATTCTCGACACGATACCGTATGGCTCCGGCATTGACTTCTTCTGGTCCGTGCCCTACGTCTCCAATGTAGAGGACAATTGTACGGATCGTTTGATGAAACTGCGCGTACAGATGCGCGTCATACACCAAAAATCGATCCAAGGACGGCTCCTTCGAAGAGTGAAACTCCATGTGCAGCAGTTGCGCATCTCTGAGTTCTAACACGATGTCTATAAGCCCTTGCCGTATATCCACAGTGTCGAGTTCCGTAGGCAGCGCCCGCACCACGTGGAGACCCGGGATCCCGAACACCGACAACGCATCCTCGGGAAAGGCCCTCGTCAAGTGTTTGGCGATAATATCTTTGGCGTTACGCGGTACTCCCACTCATGCTCACCTACTCTTTCTTTGATTATAAGGCCACACCGCGCCGTTGCATAGACGCGGTGCGTTCCCCGAAACGCCTGCCTATTCAGACTACACACAGACCAGTCCACATATTTTTACTGCAGTGATTCCACAACGAAATCCAACGCGAGATCACCCGCCAGTTGCGGACGTACCACATGGTCACTAAACGGCCTTACCGCGCAATCATCATGCCCGATCACCACCGAAACCACTTGGAATTGCTTCTCTTGCTTGACGCGCAAGAACTCGCCCGCCAAAAATGTGTCCGATACCCTACTCTCCCCGTCCGTGATAAACACAATATCCCCCTTTTTAAACGCCACTTCGTTCATAATCCGAACAGCCTCCCGAAGCGGCCGTTCAAAATCCGTTCCACCATTAAAAAAATGCTCGGCCATCTCAATCAATTCTGCTGGCGTCGCGTCTTTCGGACGCTGCCATGAACGCACTACTATTTCGCTCTCCGAGCCAAAGTGCACCACGGCAAACGCTCGCTTTTCACGCCGGGCGATGGCAAACAGGGTCAGGGCAATTGCCTTCTCCCACATCTCCACCTGCCCTGCTGTGCTGCCCGATTCATCGATGCACACGATGATCGGTCCTTGTCCTTCTCGCTCGAATCCCCGCAAATCGTATTGCAAGAGTCGTTTTTCCGAGAAACGCCGTAGGAATTCATCTTCTGTATCGGGCTCGGCCAGCAACAACAGTTCAGACGGCAGAATGTGGGCCAGGTCATCCCCGATCGTGATATTCACAACTTCTGATGGGGGATGAACGGTGCGATTGCGCCTCTTATGTAAGGCCATCATCTGCATCCTCCCCGCCATTTTCGCGACCTCACGGAGTTTCGGGTTCGCTGTCAAGGTTTGGGCCAACTCCAGGCGCTCTTTCCCGCTGACAGGTCTTCCATCCCCCGCTCCAACGCCCCAAGCTTGCATCATACGCTGCGTGTCCTGCGATTCCTGAACCGCTCCCTCCAGCGCCTGCCGAAGGGAGCGTCCAATGGAACCACTGTGGCTGTCAAAGGCTGTCTCAAATGCTTGGGCGGCTTGCTCGAACACCTTCCCCAGTTCAGCCGCCTGCTGACGAATGGACTCGGCAGGATCGACCGCCTTGTTGAGTGAATCTGAAAGCGAGCCTGAATCGGACGACACATCGGATGCCAAATCGGACAACGCATCGGTTGCCTGATCGTAAGCATTCGCTTGATCCAGCAACTGTTGCACCTGCTGCTCCAAGTCCTGCACTTGCCGCGCCTGTTCTTGAATGTCCGGCGGCAACACCTGTCCGAGCGTGTCTTGTAGGCTCAGTGATCCCAGGGCCGCGCTGTACTCATCCATCTGCGTCATCTGACGCAGATCTGTCCAGGCGGTCTGGTTCATCAGACTGTGCATGATTTTGCGATTCACGACTGACCCCAACTCGTTTAGCTGCGGACTCACCTTATACAGACTGGCCCACACATCGCGAAGCAGGCCCGTGTAGGGTTGCTCACTATCGGTCGACTGAATCCGTTCTGACTCTTCCGTTATCCGGTGCCATATCCGCCGATCATACCGATCGACGCAGATGGCTCCTTCATCGGTTAGATGCCGAGGCATTTGCGTGTCACCCCTTTTAGGAATTCTTCGATCTTCGCATCCGCCTCTTGGATCTTCTGCCGTTTGGCAGGTGTTCCCCCTGCGCCGATGCATGCCTGCACCTCACTGCGGATACTCTTGAGCTTCTTGATCGCCTCCGTGCCTAAGGATACGGCCTGCTCATCGGACGCCTTCATCGCAGTGTTGGCAATATCCCGGGCATCCTCGAGCAGTTCAGACACCTGGCCCGCCACAGGATCAAGGCGCTTGCGGACGATCATGGCCACTGTCGCCTTTTGGGATGGATCTTCCCACAGCACATGCTGCAAGATCTCCGCATCTTCCTCGATGACAATGTGCCTCCTGCCCGCCAAGACCGCGCGTGCGGGCAAGAGGCGTTTGGTCACTTGCACCCAGCGGCGATCCGAGAGTACGATCCCCTCTTGTACCAGATCCGCTCGCAGTGTCACGATCGCATCGACAACATGAGATTCCACCGACACCCTGCTACTCTCCTGTTGCAATTGCTCCAGTTCCATCGCCGTGATCGGTGCAGGAGGCTGCTCCGACGAATGCATCAGCATCGCCGCAAAGTTCCCGTCTTCTTTGATGTAGCCCGGTTCATAGCGCAGCAAAAAACGATCAAACAACGCCTGCAGTTCCTCCTCTTGTGGATATTCGTTCGACGTCCCGATGAGCGTTTGCAGCGGGGAGGTTTCTTTTTTCGTGCCGTTGTAGAAGATTCGCTCGTTAATCAGCGTCAGCAGTGCATTTAAGATGGCGCTATTGGCCTTAAACAGTTCGTCCAGATACGCCATATGAGCAACCGGCAATCGACCGTCGGTCATGCGCTCATACGCCCCCGCCTTGAGCTTTTGCAAATCATACGGTCCAAACAACTCTTCTGGCGTCGTGAATTTCGTCATGAGCCATTGGTAGTACTCGAACCCTTCGATCAAGCTGGCCAGCGTTACGGTAATGGCACTTTTCGCCGTTCCTGGCGCTCCGATGAGAAGCACATGGACTTGCGCCACCAGCGCCGTTAGCAGACCTTCGATGACATCTGTTCGTTCTTTAAATGTGTTTTGCAGGTACAGCCGAATGTCGTTGATTTTGTCGATCGTGTCCATCTCACAAACTCCTTTTGCCCCCACTGGCTGTGGTAGGGGCTAGTCATAAGCCCCGCACAGCCGGGGAAAGGAGATCTAAAGTTGACCCAAGAGGTTTACCATCTGCGCTTCAAGCAGTTCTACGTCCGTTTCGAGCGTTCCCATGCTCTCCTTCAAGATGTCTTGATACAGTGTCACTTCTCGTTTGACCTGACGCGACTGTTCGAGGAGCTGTTGCACCATTTTCTCTGGCACCATGCCGCCTCGTAGTACAGCGCGAATCTCACTGAGCATGGTCTGCGCTTTATTTGTGACCACATCGCGCACCATATCGCGCGTCTCCGCTGTATCTTCCACCGGCATCTTGTACGCCTTGCACCCGTTTAACCCGCCTACATAGGCGATGAGTTGAAACAGAAGCTCCTCGTGTTGCCGTGGGATCAGATAGACGCCGCCTGACTCTTTCAGGCTGGTCGCCGCCAGATCGTCCAGTACAGCGCGAACCGTGCGGCGCTTGGCATTCCCGTCATAACTTGTGAGATACCGGCGATAGTTCGCTTCGAACTTGCGTACAGCGTCCGCGACAAATCCTTCGGGATTGTTCAACTCGACATCGATTGTCCGGATGGTGTGATTAAACATGAGCATCGCCGCACACTGGTCGTAATCCAACCGACGACCACTGGCATGGCATCGCTCCACCACCAGGTGACGCACCACTTCATTTTTGGTGTGGTAGACATCCCGAACAAGACACTCGATTTTGTCCTCGCAGTTCAGGCCGTCAATGCGCCCCTCAATGGACTTGGTCGCCCGACGGTACGCATCCACCGGTCGGATATCTGGCATGCGATACTTCTGTGGTAACGCAGATAGCATAAATGCGGCGTCTGCAATCGCTTTGTCCGTCTGCTCGTCTGCGATCCTATACCACAGCAACCAACCGATGCGGCTGCCCTTCTGGTTTGTGTTTGCCACCAAGTGTTCCAGTGCCATCATATGAATCCCTCCATGGCGCCCCGCTGCCACGGCAGGGCGAATGATGATCGCCCCGCGTGGCCGGGGATAACATGGCCTATGTGATGACACGAGCTAGCCTGGCTGCGGCGAAATGGAAATCCGATCAAGAACAGCCGCATCAAAGACGAGACATCGTGCGTTAGGTCCAGTCATGCCTATACTCTTGATAACAATCGGAACATGTGCGGCAATCCGGGGTTTGCCCCGTTCTGGTAAGCCTGAGCGCGTAGTCTTTCGCTTCGTTCAACGTGGCAAATGAAATAGTGTCAAAGTCGCATCCCCCTAGTTGACAACGGGAATGAGCTACATGCCATTCGCCGTTCTCTTCAAAGACGGAAAATGGGCAGACTGTTTGCCACTGATCCAGACGGTGAAGATCCTTTTTGTCACAATGGGCAAGGAAACGAAACATTGAATCTACATCTCCTTCGCCACAGGAGCGAATCACACGATAGGAGTTGACGCCATTCATACTGAGCCACAGGATTTCCCACTCTACGTAGTAAGGCGAGTGATCCTTTCTGCCCGTGATGATTCCGACGTTGTCTCTTTGACTCGGGCGCCAGTTTAGCAGCGCGGTGCGCGTCTGCTCCTTACACTGGCGCAAGATTCCAAGCTCCCGTTCTTGTCTGATGATCGCTTGATCGTGTTTGGCGCGCAACTGATCCCCCTGATGGACGAGCGACGCAATCTCATCTTGTAAACTCGAGATGATCGTATCCCGTAAACGAAGTTTCTCTTCCAGCCGTTCGCTTTCCACTTGCTTGACCAGAAGTTCGATCGATGTGAGTTGTAGAGTCCGTTCGAGTTGTTGAGACAGCACATCTCTTCGAGACCGCTTTGCAGTTTCGTTCAACAGGATCCGCATTCCACTTTTCGCTCGATTCCAGAGGTTCTGCTTCTTGGTCTGATCCATGGCTACACCTCCTGCAAACGAGTAGGGGAAACCCCCGCCAGTGTTGCGGGGCTCACTCGTTCGGTCTTAGGACTCGCTCTTTGCGATCATGTCGAGAAACCCGCGTTCTTTGAAACTCATGTGCCGATCTTCGCAGACAATCACGTGATCAAGCAGTTCAATGCCCATGATGGCACTGGCCTGTAGGAGTCGATGCGTGACGCTGACGTCCTCTTGCGATGGCGTCGGATCTCCGCTTGGGTGATTGTGCCCGACGACTAAGGCCGCAGCGTTCGCCAAGATGGCCGCCTTCAAAACCTCTCGAGGATGCACGATCGTCGCGCTGAGCGATCCGACGCTGACGGTGTGAATCGCATTGATGCGATGTTTGGTATTTAAGAGCAGCACCACAAAGTGCTCCCGATCCGCCTCGCCGATGTATGTGCGGATAAACTGCGCCGCATCGAAGGGCGATCCGATGTTGATTGACTCCTGATAAGGCATGGTGCGTTCTTTGACGATCTGAATCTTGATTACCGGCACGCGAACGGCCATTGGTTGTTAGCTCCTTAGTCCACCCCCCCGCACGGGGTGAACAAATTTCACCCGTGCGGGAGTGTAACACTGTCAGAACAACCGATCTATGACTGATGAATCCTCTTTTGCCACGGCAGCAATACGTTGCCCACCCATTCGTCAAACGGCTGCTTGAAGGGGTATCCTGCGTCGAGCGCCTCATCCCAGTGGTGCGACAATAAGACGGCCGCCCGGCAAAACGCGTCCAGTCGACTCTTCGCCCGTTCGGACGGCGCCTGTTTGTGAAATTGCGCCCGATCGATGACGCCGTAAGGAGCGCATCGCTGCAAAAGCAGGTCGTACTGCATCTCCCAGAATCGGCACTCTTCGCTCATGCGTTCATGCCGCTTCTCTATCCGCTTAGAGTTCCGTCTCCATGTCCATATCGCAAACGAACGCCACGACATCCGCGTCGCCTCCTTATATAGGTGACGGCGTTAGGCCGTTTTGGTCTGGCATGCCAATTTCCTGCACCTGACGCATTGGCAGGATGAGCGAAAGGACACTGTCGCCATCTGCTCTCACCACCGCCGCCGACTGTACGCCGGTCAGTCCCACAAATACGTGGTCAGACGAAACCGATCGCAGAGCGTCCATGACGTAGCGGACATTGAAAGAAAGTAAGATGGCGCCGCTGTTTCCTGTGACGCCCTCGACCTGATCGGTCACATGACCGATGTCGGGCGACTTCGCCGTCAGATCGAGTCGATCAGAGCCAAAGGTAAATTGGGCCACCGAACTATCGAGTCGACCGCAAATGGTGAGCACCCGATCACACGCTTCCAGCCACGCCTGACGCGGAATTTGAAACTCCTGCGTAAAAGTGGTCGGAATAATCCGTGTCGTGTCCGGATACCGACCTTCGAGACCCCGTAGGTTGACCTGCATGTCTTTGTCACTCCACGTGGCGGACAGTGACGTCCGTCCCAACTGCAATTCGACCTCCTCGTCATCGTCATTGGGCAATAAGGCTGCCAGACGTGATAAGGAGTCAGACGGCACGATCACATCCACCGCTTGACCCTCGTCTACCGACACAGAGTGATCGACGCGAGACAGCCGAAAGCCGTCGGTCGCCTCCATCGCCAAATGGTCGCCCGTTACCGTGATGTGAACACCGGTGAGCGTCGGACGAGCGTCTGATTTCGCTGCCGCATAGATCGTACGATCCAGCATCCGCAAAAGATCGCGGGCGTGAATCTGCAGTGTTGTGCCCCCGTTCTCCGTTGCCCAAGGCACAAACGTCTCTGGCGACATGCCATGCAAATCGTAGGTCGCTTTACCCGCCTTGATCGTCGTGACGGTTCCCAGCGTGCGAAAACTCACCGTATCGCCGGGCAATTTGCGCACGATCTCCCAGAGTGTCCGGCCGTCGAGCGCACATTGACCCGCCTGTTCGATCACGGCCGGACTGTCGCCAAAGCCGCGATCCGGCAAAATGAGGCGAATGCCCCCGTCCGGGTTGACGGCAAACAGTTCGACGCGATCGTTCGCGCTGTCCGCTTTCATGAGCACAAACTTCTGATACAGGTGCGTCGTGGTATTGGGTACGAACCGCATAGCATCTCTCATCGCTTTGGTGAGCGACTCTTTGTGAAAGACCACGTGCATGAATTGGCCTCCAATCGACCCCCGCCGCCGCGAGAGTCTGTGTAGTCAGACCCACGGCGGTGGGAACAATCGCTTGACCACCTTTCGCGGAACAGTGATCTCAGTCGTACGAGTGGCGAGATGCGCTCCGGGGCGTAGCGGAAGTTTTATTAGGGATACGACACACGGGTCGGCGCCCAGAGCACCTGACCGGGCTGTATGTCGCCATCCGTGTGGTTGCGCGCTTCGATTGCGCTTACGACGTCTCTCGTGTCGGCACTCGGGCAATGCGCTTTTGCGATCGACCACTCTGTGTCACCGGAAGCCACCGTCACCCTCGTCCACCCGCTAAACTGCGGTGGAGACTGGACCAGTACGCCCACGAACAAGAGGGTGATCAGGACTGCGCCCAGCAAGAGTTTCACGGGAATTCCTCCCGTCTCACACTCTTGTGGCTGCCCTTAGCTTTTCCTGGCGCAGACTTCTTGCGAGTGCGCGTGACCGCAATGTAGCTCTCCCACTCGTCCGCGACATACACGGTGTGAACCGTGTTGGTCTGCTTCCATTTGAGGACGTGGATTGACTTATCGCCCCACTGTCCGCGCAGCAGCACCGTACGGTTCGTTTCCCTGACAGGAACGCCGACGGCGGCCACGGTCTCGACAATGTGCACGGGGATATGGCGCATCTGCATACGACGAACGGCATGACCATCAAAGAAGACACTCATGCGCTCGCCCTCACGTTATCCAGACTCTCAATCCTGAGTTCGCACTTGTCGACGTAAGCCGCGATCACCTGACCGGAGAACGCTTCGCCAAAAAGGTGCTGGACCGACTCGGCATTATCCACAAACACGGGCATCGTCTCCTCGCGGGCGGCTGCCATGACGCGTCCGATCTCCACATCGCAGCGGATTTTCTCCGACTGCGACAAGGTCCGATATGGTCGACCCTTCCATAGGATCCGAAAGACCGATCGAACTTCGCCCGTCTCCCTGTTGGCATCCACCAGATCGATTCGCACGTGTGTAAACCGCTCATGTAGCGCTTCGTGTTGCATCCGAATGTATTCAAATCGGTATTCCTCCAGCGCCTGGAGACGTGTTTTGAGCTCTTCCACACGCGCCGCTTCGAGTGCGAGCGCCTGCTTGGTTTCCTTGACGCGCGACTGTGCTTGCTTACGCACCTCGCGTTTGGCCTCGTATTCGGCCGTCGCTCGCCGATCCTTTTGTTCGTCGAGCGAGAACTGCGCGAGTGTCGCCTGTGTGAGCGCATCTGGCTTATCGGTTGTGGTTGTGGTGTGCTGCAAGCGCTCAAGCTTCGCCTTGACGGCGTTGCCCTGTGCGATCAGTTCGTCCATCTGCTGACGCAGCGCAGTGTTTTTCACCTCCGCTGTGTCGCGCAGTGTCTGCATGCGATCCGGCTGCAGCGACTGACCACACGCAGCGCAATTTGCCTCCACGGTCTGCCACTGCGCCTTGCATGCTTCAAACGCTGTGCGCAAACTGGCACGCTGAATGCGAAGAGCCGCAATCTGCGCCTCTTTCGTAGCCGCATCGATCGCTTTTGCGTCGACGATAGCCTGCAGACGATCCTTCTCGCTTTGGCGCGCCCTTGTGATAAGCGGGGTTGGAGCGATCGGAGGATCCTGTGTCAGGACACTCTCGAGTCCCCGGATCTCCCCCTCCAGCCGTACCTGCTCATCCTCGCAACTGCGTATCTCGCGCCGCGTTTTCTCGAGAATGAAATCGAGACTCTCCACTCCGTCTACCATCGGGTAGCGATGCGTTGACAGGATCTCTCGATGATCTGGCTGCAGACGCCGGATGACGTCCTCTTTGCTAAGAATCGGCAGACAGCGCGCCAGGACCGTACGAGCACTTTTGGGTTCGAGCGCCGAGAAGTAGCCGGGTGTGAACATCGTCAAAAATTCCGGCAATGTGCCAAACCACGCTTCCACCTTCTGCTGGGCGCCTTGGCGTTTACCACCAACTTGCAGCACCTGGCCCTTGTCTCGGCTGCGGGTGATCCGCACGGATTGCCCATCGTCTTTGATGCACTCCAGCGTGACCTCCATCTCCGAGGCGCCCCGTCGCATCAACCGATCATCTTGCTTACTCGTGCCTTCAACATCCGTGCCATACAGACACCAAATGATCGCTTCGCCAATGGAAGACTTGCCGTAAGCGTTTTGCCCCCGCACGATGGTGCGCGCCGAAAGAGACACTGTGAGATCTCCGTGTGATCGAAAGTTATGAATCGTCAATTCCGTCAGGCGCATGCGTCAACCTCCTGTCGATAGGGTTAGGCAAAACCCCGCGACACTTCGCGCGGGAGTCTGCAGCCTTCGCTTTATTTCCGATGAATCGGTCGGTCTCTTTTAGGCGCCTTGCGTGTGCTGCGCCCGACAATCGGGGCAGTCCACGGTCTGAACGCCGCAGGAGGCTATCTCGTTTAGATCCCTCGCCACTTGACGGGCTTGGGCAACACTTGGGTAGGAAAATCCGCCCCAATAGTGCCGTCCTGTCTCGCAGTAGTGCGTAAAGATCTGATAGCGTGACTCGTACTGACAGACGGAGAATCGCTCTACGTCATAGAGCCACTCCCGAAGTCGAACGCGAAGACGCTTTTTGTCTGTGAATGGGTTTGAATGAAAGGCCTGTCGAAAGACGCGAACGAGTCGCTTTGTGATCGTCATGGGGAAAACCTCCCGTGAGTGTGATGGCACGCCCACGGTGTAGACCGGGGGCGTGTGTGCCCCGCGGTCGCGGGTTCGATTACATGAGGATTAAAACGGCAAGTCGGCGTCGACCGTATCTCCCGCAAACGGATCGTTTGCAAAGAGATCATCCCGATAGCGCGATGACACCGCAACCCTAGGATTTGACGCGCCTGATGCTGGTTCCGTATCCCCCGTTGGCGCCTTGTCGAGAAACTGCACCTCGGACGCCACCACTTCGGCGACGCGAACCTTTTGTCCGTCGCGATTCTCGTAACTACGGATCTGCAGTCGACCTTCTATCGCGACCAGACGCCCCTTTTTCAGGTGCTGCGCCACGACTTCGGCGAGCTTCTGCCAGACGACGACGGCGATAAAATCTGTCTCGCGTTCCCCTGATTGGGGCTTGTGCGAGCGATCCACCGCCAACGTGAAACTGGCAACGGGTGTACCACTTTGCGTGTAACGCAGTTCGGGGTCAGCACACAGCCGACCAATGAGCACAATGTGATTGAGCATGGTGATTCCTCCTCTTAGGCTGGAACAATCGATAGGAGTTCCAGACGATTGGCAAAGCGTTTCGATGGCACCGTTTTATACCGCACGGTCATGCCGGATTGAAACACCTGCAAGTCGCCCACAATGGGCGCTTCGTCTGTAATCGCTTCGACCAGTTCCCCTTGCTCTGTTGTGACTTTGACGAGTGCCACCATCGCTCCCGTCCGATTTTTCTTGGTTTCGGCGCCAATAAATGCGCCGATCGTTCCTCCGTCATCTTGCGTATCCGTTGACTTGGACGATGGGCCTGGATCTTCGACGAGATTGTCGTCAACATAAAGATCCTCGGGCATCTCCTCTGAGGAGATCGGCTCGACCGATGGACTCAGCGATGCGCCAAGCAGTGGCACCTTCTCGATAAAATCGACCAAGCGCACATCTTCGAGACGCAAGTCCAGCACATACACGGTTTTGGCCTGTCCGTCTGGGTTGACCACCTTTGGGATCAGCTGCAGTTTGAGCGGGATCATTTTGATGCGTCCTCCGGTGAGCGCTCGCACCATGTCGATGGCGCTGTTTAAGTTGACCGCGCTGTGGTACGAGGTCGAGTCGATTTGCCACACCCCGATACCTGGAACCTCTGGCAGGAAGAATTGCAGCCGGCCGAGCTCCTTGCACTTTTTCGTCTTGTAAAACTCGCACTCCTGATACAGGCAGGGAATATCCAGATACCCGCCTTGTCCGTTCGCACGTCGCGCCCTCTCTCCGTCACCTTTGCAAAAGAGCTCGAAACGCCCGTCTCCACCTTTGTAGCTGGAAAGATACTGCGGGAAAAATTCCTCCGGATCGTCGCTCGCAAAAGCGACAGTGATCTCTCTAGGCTGATCGCCATACACAGAGCGAAAGGCATTTGCTGCCGCTTCTGACGTAGAGTCATCCGCTTTGACCACAAAATGATCACAAGCCACCGGATACTCATGGCCGCTTCGCTGCGACGTCTGCCGCGTCCCCAGATGGATCTTGCCGACCCTTGGAATTCGGCGAATGTCGCTGTGTCCTTTAATAGGCATGTCGGACCTCCTTTGCTTGTTGTCATTGCGCCTGCTTCCACGCAGGGACAATCGTCCTTCGTTTCAGAGACACCCGTCTAGCGCGAGTAAGCACCAGATGTTTGTACGCCCAGCCGGACTGAAGACCCGCGCGCAAGATGTTGGTTTGCGTTCGCCGCAACTGCCGCTGATAACTCAGCCACTGCGACCAGATCCAGTCGAGTTCCCACTGTCGGTGCAGCGCCCACTGGGCATGATTGACGCCTGTCGGTGGAAATCTCTTCGGTGTGCGCAGTGTAAAGCCGAGTTGTTGCAACTGCTCTCGGGTCAGCGTTTCGGCTGGGTGTTTGCGAATGGTTCGCCTGTCACCGTGTCGCGTCGACCGCGGCGGTGGATACAGATCAGCTTTCGCGCTCTCAAACGAGATACCGCGTAGCCATGCGTGAAACGCAATCACGCCGCCGGTGGCGCCGCATTTGTGACAATAGTAGACGTCACGATCGGCACTGACGTAGAGATGAAATTGGCGCCGGCGATCCTGGCAAACCGGACAGTGCGCCTTGTACTGCCCTGGACGCGAGGTGCGAAACAGGGGGAGTTCATTACGCTGTGCCACGTCTTCGATGTGGACGAGATGGTCCATAGAATCCGACTCCTCTCCAAGTCTCCGTGCGCACACGACTGTCATCGCGTGTGGACACGGTGATGACCGACCGTCGCGTTCGACGATTCCGACTGCTTCCTCCTTTTGTCACCGCAAACACGCAAACATCTCGAGAAACGCAAATAAGACCTCAAATCAGGTCTCATGGGTTCCCGCATACAGTTCACGGCCTGTCGCCTGGCGACAGATAAAGTGATTGACTCCGAAACGGAGTCGCGGTACTTGGCGGGTGGCGATCGTGTGGCGAACCCCTTCTTCGCGCACATCGTGCGTTACTTAGGCAGTTGATCGCTCACATCTCAAGCGCTTCTTCCCGCTGGCAAACAGTCTCCCGAAAGAGAAGTGCAAATGCTGTCATGCAGTAAGGCTAGTTCGTGCCATGATTGGCTGTCTTTCCGGTCTCCGCTCATCCCTAGGCGTGAGCCGAACTGTTGTCATTCGTCCAATCCTTCTGCCTTGTCTTCGCTTGAAGTTGCCGGAGATCATCTGGCATAAGAAACGGCATGGCCTTTCTCGTCATTTGGCACGGCGCGTCGTGAGGGATGCGCAAGAGGGGGCGTTTCGGTACTTGGAGTCGCTTCGCATAGGCGCCGCTGGCTCTTCTTCCCGGAACCCGTTACGTTTGCGGGGAAAGGATCCGCTCGTACCTCCGCCCACGTGCCTCGCTGATTCCTGCATGGATGGCGGGATCAGCTAGACCTCAAATGAGGCTTTTCGTTGGGGCATTTGGTGTACAGGAGAAGTGTACATCGCGGGGGATGGGCAGGTTTCTCAATCCGTTGTCATGTCAATGTAATTCCGTCATGAGCTTTTTGCGCTGTCCCTTTTTCAAAGTCAACGAGCGCGCGAAATCCCTCGCGTCAGCGTCTAAGTGTCGCCATCGCCAGCATCACGCACAGCGCCAGCCCATAACGCACCTTCATCTTTGCGAGCTCCGGATCGTATGAGCGGGGACAAATTCCTTTCTCCAAGCGCCGGGGACTCCTAGCCTACCCGCTTGCCTGTTTCTATTGCGCATTCGCACCCGTTAGCGACAGATTAAACATTTTTGTTTTAGTCGTGAAACACATCAAAATGATTCGAAGTGGTACAATCCATTCTGATATTGCCACAATCCTTTATTCCCTGTTTCGATTTTTCCCGAGATCGGTGATTGAACAGGCATCTCCCTTGTAGGGAACCACGGTCGCTTGTAATCAACAACAATCAGAAGCCCCTCATCTGAGCCCATGCCTACGAAATTGGGATGACCGCCGTCATCTAAGGTTCTCAATTCAAAATTGTGAACCAGTTCACCAACGACATTTTCAGGATGAATTACTGGTAAACCAATTTCGGATACTCCCATTACTTCGGTAACGGAAAACACGGCAGAATTCGAGTTTGCTAATGAATGTCTGGCGATGAATTCCGCAATATTACCAGCAGGATCGTGGAAGTAACAGGAGTGTGCATTCCAAAATGTCCCTTGGTCAATCAGAGATTCCCCGCCTGCGGTAAGGAATTCAATGCCCTTTTCAGCCAACCACTTCATACTGTCTGATAGCAGATTTGATGGAACGTTGAACGCATAGTGGTAAAATGGCGTTACGTCACTATTCGTTCTTCTAAATGTTAGACGAGTAAATCCAATTTGCACCGCAAAGAAATCGTTCCCCACATCAAGTACATCAAACCCTAATGTTGTTGCATAAAAGGCGTACATTTCGTCCAAGCCATGAGTGTCCATTTGAAGTTCAGAGATCTTCATAAACCTGCCTCCATTTTGGTTCTGTATCACACCACTCAAAATTGTGTTTAGCTGCCCTTTCAATGAACACCCTCTTCGATAAAACAAGATTCGCTTTTAGGAATTCGTGCTTATACAACAGCGATTCCAAAATACCGCTTCAACAAATCGTTCCGTTCATCGTTGGACAGTATGGGGCGCCGATTTTTATCTGATCCGATTGTTTCAATAAACGAGTCCCCAGAAATCGATATTCGTCCATCAGGTGTTGCTTTGGAAACGATAAGGTTTTGAGTAAAATGCGACTCCGGTGATGTTTGTTGGTATACATTCATATCGCTAAAATCTTCGATCTGGCGGGGCTTTAGTGTGAATCGGAATTCTGAAACCCACTCTCCGCGAAACCTTTTCTGAAAGAAGAGAACATCTGAATTCAATTCAGGTATAATGCGATAGGAGCCACTTATATCAACAACAACTTCTCCTGACAGCAATAAGGGACTACGAACGGAGTCGCCAAATCCAACGTCAACAATGTAGCCGTTATCAAGATGTACCAAAAGAACCATGTGATCAAAATCTGGTCCAAATGTTCCGTCATTCCGAAAAACTTGCCCAGATATAAGTGACACATGATATCCAACACTTTTTAAAATCAATGCTAACAGTCCATTCAGTTCATAACAATAACCTCCCCGCCTTTTGGCGACAATCTTGTCATACAAGAAGTCCCAATCAAGTTCAATGGGCAGTCCATTGACGATGTTTAAGTTCTCAAATGGAACGGATAACATGTGACGTTCTTGAATCAGTCGAAGTGAATTATAATCCACTCGCATTTCTCCACTGATGCCGATACGTTCGAGATATCGCTGAACATTACTCTGACTGACATTCATCTCATTTTGCAAGACATTACCCCCAATCTATCGTGTGTACTTACGCCATATCATTCATAAATTCTGGTGACCGTGCTGTGCTGTGCAGTGCGCACTTCTGCCCAAGACAGCAACAAGACTCAGACCCGTGTACTGCATATTTATTCAGCAACAGACAAAGGATGAGTTATGAATTTACGCACTCATTCAAAAACTGCTTGTCACTCAATAACCGTCAGCAACACCTTTCCAACACTGTTTCTACCCTCAACAACGCGATGTGCTTCAACTGCGTCTTCTAATTTAAAGTGATGCCCAACTTTGATCTTTAATCTTCCATCCGACAGATACCTAAACACTTGATCTGCAGTATCGCGAAGAAGGTACGGTCTTTCCTTTCGAGTTGTACCTAAACTGAAGCCCAAGACTGACCTACAGCTCGAATGCAAGTCCTTTGTTTGGAAATGTCCGATTTCACCGCTTGAATTTCCGAAGTGAACCAACCGTCCGTACTTAGCAAGGCAATTCAAACTCTCTTCGGAGACAGATCCCGCAACTGAGTCTAAAACAACATCAACACCACGACCCTCGGTAATGTCATTTACTTTTCTTGAAAAATCGTTCTTATCATAACAAATTACATGATCGCATCCAGCATTAAGCGCAGTTTGAGCCTTTGATTCGTTGCCCACCGTGCCGATTACACGACTTGCCCCTAAAATTTTCGCCAATTGTGACGCTGTCGTTCCAACCCCACCAGCCGCTGCGTGAATTAAAACCGTTTCCCCTTGTACAAGTCTCCCTACATCCGCAAGCAACTTATAAGCGGTAAAGGATACAATTGGACACGCTGCAGCGACCTCGAAATCTAAACCGTCAGGGATAACAAAGGTAAGTGATTCATTTGCAACAACATACTCAGTGTAAGAACCGTTCTGTGGAAAGGCGATAACACGTTGTCCAACCTTGAGATTTTGGATTTCATTACCAACCGTTTCGATCACCCCTGCCACGTCTAATCCAGGAATAAACGGGGGGTGATTGACTCCATTTTTATTACCATAGCGAGCTTTCACATCAGCAAAGTTTACACTTGTAGCAACTGTGCGAATCAGTACTTGGTTTGGCTCAGGTGTAGGGCGATCTACATTTATGTATTGCATGACTTCGGGCGTCCCATAATCGGTTACAACGATTGCTTTCATAAATTGTGTCCTCCTCTAAGACAACTTCACCAAAAATGTTGAAAATGAGAAGTAAAACCTCTATTTCATAAAACCATCGGATTATTAGAGTAATCTCTCTAAAATACTCCTTATTCCCGCAGGGACGCTACTGCACATTGCTGCCCGATAGTTCAGCAGTTATCGCCGAATGCCTCTGAATAGTCATGCACTTCTGGGCGAAAACACCTTATAGGATTTTCGCCCCCTTTACCGCCATAACGGCAGCCTATCTCAAGTCTAATCAACCGTGCGACATTCCTCATTAGGCTTTGCTCGATTACGACCACAAAGGCGCACCTCGTCCGATTCCCAACACCACCCTACGCAAAAAGCCAGGAACCCACGGCGTCTCAACGTAGAACATCAACGGAGTATTGTGCTCCTACTCCATGGCGGTGCGACGCACCGCGTTGGCGAACGCCGCCAGCAGGGGGTGCAAGCGTTCGGTTTCGCGCAATCCCACCTGTGGCTGAAAGGCCGTGGCCATGAAGAAAGGATGGTGCGGCAACTCGATGGCCTCGACACCGGCGTCCTCCGCACGAGCCGCCACGACGACGCCCTGAGCCTGCAACACAGGGATGTAAACGTCGTCGAGTCCAAACCCACACCAATGGAATCCCGAAAACGGCTCCACACCAACGATGGCCGCCAACGCCGTTCCATTAACCGGGTGTACCAATCGTCGCTCTCCATACAATGAACACGACAACGGACGGACGACCGGATCAGGTGAGTTGGGGTTGTTTTCTGCATGGTCTGCCCCGATCCGCCCCCCCGCTCGGACCAGTTCGACGCACGCATATTGAAATCCAGCGCAGGTTCCCAAAAACGGTGTGCCTGTCGACAAGCAATGGCGGATGGCAGCGTAGGCGGTCGCATCGTCGCGATACGGGCTACCCGGTACTAACCAGATTCCGTCGACGTCGCCCAATTGGCGAGCCGCTGGATCATCCGTGGAGACCCACTTTGGTCGCGCATCTTCGGGAAACAACGTCAACGCATAGTCGAGCTCTTGATGGGTTAAAAAACTGAGATCGCGATCCCCGAGCATCATGATGTTCATAAATGAGCACCTCTTCTGGAATTCGTCTTGGTCATTGGGCACATTTACACCAACGTGCGAAACGCTTCTGGGTGTTGTACGGCGTCCAAAAGGGCGACAGAGGCGCCACCACCTGATGATATTCTATGTCACCCAGAACACGTACACACCTGGTTCAAATTCTTCGCGACCGCAAAGGCTCCACGGTCGGTGACGGTAACGCGCCTCGGGTCTGGTGAAGCGGCCCGACAGTACCATTAAAACCACGTTGACTTTACGCATAATCATACACCGTTCCGGTATGCAGGCGCTTTGAATTTTCGCACCCTTTAGTTGAACAACGGTTTCTCATTAGATGTCATTCATTAAAGCGTCCCATAGCAATGGTGTTATAGTATTTACCATCGGAGAGAATTTTGTCTTGCCTTAACATGCCTTCGATTTCAAAGCCAAGCCTTTTATACAGTTCAATGGCTCTATCGTTTGTTTCTAAGACATTTAAAGTGACTTTTTTAATGCCATTGGAGTCAGCCCAAACAATAGACTCCTTCAGGAGATTTTTCCCGATTCCATATAGTGGACCCAAGAAACCGGACAGTCGGAAAGGGGTCATGTAAGCTATAATCGGCGTATGAGAAAACATTACACGGCAGCATTCAAAGCGCAGGTAGTTTTGGAACTCCTCAAAGAGGAGAAGACAGTCAGTCAGATCTCGTCGGAGTATGGTATTCATTTTACCGTTCTCCACAAATGGAAAAAGACTGCTCTTGAGAATCTCGCCTCCGTATTTGAGGACGAGGAGAAGAAAAACGTGGCTGTCTTGAAAAAGCAACACGACCAAGAAGTCAATGAGCTTTATTCGAAGATCGGGAAACTCTCGACCCAACTCGAATGGCTCAAAAAAAAAAGCGGCATCGACGTGGAGTAGACCTGACCGCATAAAGATGATCGATTGGGAGCCGCCGCAAGATCCTGATCTGCTAACGCTCCCAATCACCCAGCAAGCAGAGTTGCTTACGCTCAATCGGACAAGCCTGTACTACAAACCAGTGGGACCATCGGGAGAAGAAGTTCTGCTACGGCGTCGGATTGATGAACTCTATACGGATCGGCCCGTCTCGGGAAGCCGCTACATCACTGCCATTTTACGGCGGGAAGGTTGGATCATCGACCGTAAGCGGGTGAGCCGCTGTATGCGTGAGATGGGAATCGCAGGCGTGTGCCCAGGCCCAAATCTGAGCAAGCGCAACCAGCGGCACAAGGTGTATCCCTACCTGCTGCGGAATCTCACCATCGATCGGCCGAATCAAGTGTTCGGTGTGGACATCACCTATATTCGGCTCAAGCGTGGATGGCTGTATTTAGTGGCGGTGATCGACTGGTACTCCCGCTATGTCGTAAGCTGGCGGCTGGATCAGACGCTGGACATGGAATTTGTCCTGGAAGCGACGAAAGAGGCGCTGGAAATGACAAAACCAGAGATCATGAACAGCGACCAGGGGAGCCATTTCACGAGTCCTCGGTACATTGAACTGCTAAGGGATGCAGGCGTTCAGATCAGCATGGATGGGAAAAATCGAGCGCTGGACAACATTTTCACAGAGCGGTTTTGGCGGACGATCAAGTACGAAGAGGTTTACACCAAAGAGTACGCCAGTCCGCGTGAGGCGAGGATCAACATTGGGCGGTTTATACAAATGTACAATCACGAACGGCCGCACCAATCACTGCGGTACCACACTCCAGCAGAAATCTATCTGGAAGGGATGAAGCCAACAGATCCAATTCCTGTAAAGCCAAGGGTTCTATCCAACTTGGTGACTGCCTGAAAGACAGGCACAGATTTGTCTCTAGGGCCGAATCCACAAGTGCGTGGCTTCGACCACTTCCATTCAGTGTGGGAGGTGATGAGCCGTCCGTCAAGGCTGGAAAGCGTACCTTGACAGACTTACCTGGGTATAGCTTAGCGAGGGTTAAAAAAATGTCTTGACAAGCGGGGCCACCGTACCATATCCCCAAAAATCTTTCAGTACGCATACCCCAACTTCTACTTTATGAGAGAATCTCTTGAGGTAAGTTCCTTCGCATCTTGAGAACCCAACGATACGATTATGAGCGACTGCAACCAAAAATAAGTTTCTTGGACTCACAGTATCCGTAGTGATTATCTGTTCAAATCCCGTTACATCTATGAAAGCCTCTCCTCTTTCTCTATCCAAGTTCTCCGTTTCTCCATCAATCTGTAGTCTCAATTCAGACAGATCCTTGGCGTCCTTAATGACTGCAGATCTAACAGCATACGTCAATCCATTTATACAGAAGTCTTTCGTGCTAATTACCATGACACACCCCTCCCCCGTTTTCGATTTATTTGGCAAATAATCCGCAATTTATATTGAATTCTACTGCCCTATTGCCCAAGAGAGACGCGCTCTTGGACTGCATGACCATAGGTCATTTTTACATATATTGCGCACGGCATATTTCATGCCGACTATTTTAGTGGCTTTCCGAATGCTAGATGCCAATGCAAATGTTTTGAATCCTGGTACTTACCCAAATTTGTTATAACTCTACACGCGCCATGTTCAGAAGTGATTTGAGTAGCAATTCTCTTTATGACGCTCAACAACTCCAAGAGAATATCATTGTCCTCTTCCTCCAATGCAATCAGCGAAGGGATATGCTTTTTTGGAATTACGACTAAATGCACTGGATAGAACGGACGCGTATGGTGGTAAGCAAGTACATTTACGGTTTCATGGACTTTTTCCACGGGTGTATGTCCGCTCAACACTTCATCACAGTAAAAATCATCTGACATAATAACACCTCCGAAAGCCAGGTTGAAATCCACATTGCAGGTTCCTGCCCGATAGCAACGCAAGACCTTTCGTTCGACAGCCCTTGCATCATTTTCGCACCCTTTTGTGCAATGATAAAATCCTCAATGTGCATACAACCTAGTCATAACCCGTTAGCAAGCTGCATTAAAGATTGACGAATAAAGGGATTCAAATTCTCGGGCAAATTGGCCAGAGAAAAGAAATGAGCTTCATTTGTCTCTACCCCGTCAGAACGAAGCTCCCCTGTGTATTCATTTGCTACAAAAACGATATTGAGTATCTCCTTGTAAACAATTGCGGCTTTGAGGGTCATATTCTTGGCTGTGAGTCCTGTTTCTTCGAGTAGCTCTCTTCGTGCCGACTCATCAACGGATTCTCCAATTTCCATCATCCCGCCAGGAATACCCCAAGAGTTATCCTCGCAGTATCGTACTAACAAGATTCGATTCTCACTGTCCAAAACGATTATTGTGGGCCGAACATATCTCGGTTTAAAAGGATCGCCCATGCCTATCCCCTCCTAAATCATTGGTTTCGTTCAGTCAAAAGCGAGTGTGCGAATATGACCTTGCGCTCTTCTCTGTTACCCGAATAAGACGTGTTGAGCACTTGCACCCGAGAGCGCAAGAAAGGCGGGCTCTGGAGCCACATGATCATGCACCATTATTGCGTAATTATTGCATCAGCAACACCCACTAAGGTGGATCCGATTGAATACGAAGTAGACACGTCTATTCTACCAAAGGATGCTTCACTAGTTTCCATCTTCGGAGAAAGGATGGGGTGAATATTCGCATGTTCACCTGTTCGAACCCTGAGAATCCCCGTTTCACGGCCTTTCCATGGGGAAAAGTCTTATTCCTGCCTCCTCAAACCCCTTGCCCCACTTGGCCTCCCGGACATCGCAAATAGCTCGAAGTACAGTGAGCACAAAGGAGCTCGGTCACATGAGCACAACGTTTTCACTGGATGAGATTATTCAGGCCAACCAGTTTCACACACTCTCGCAAAAGTCCCTGCAGCAGGAACTGCGGGTTCACGAAAAATTGGGCGTCTATTTCCCCAATCAGGGTCTTACCGCTGTCATGCTGACATACGAGCGCTACAAAGCATTGCTAGAGCGACTGACGGAACTGGAAGACGCTCTGGAAAACGCCGAGTTGTCGCAGGAATATGGGGAACGCCCCCAGACACCAGACGACATGTGACTGGACCACCCGGATGGCCTGTCCACTCTGGATGCCCATAGGCAACGCCAAAAAGACGTAACGCGAAAATGAAGCGGATCAATCACCCGGATTTCTTCGCTATAGACGTGTTGTATTATGAATCTGTCAAGGAGATGTTGACCATGAACCAGGATATATCGCGGGAACTTCATGGCGATCCGCGTGTTCAGGCATACCTTGACAACATGTACCACTGGTTCGAAAAAGAATTCAGCATGCCACGTATGGAGTTTAATCAGCGTCTCCAACAGGATACATCCGTTGTCATTCGAATGTTCTCCGAAGAGCCCGAAATCGTATACCATGACGACCCTGCGAAATAAGGTGGACCGACATCCGATGTGGTTTCCTTTCTGTGACAAACAACGCGATATCAGCATCGTTCCGACCATGTGAAGGTACAATTTCGTTGAGCATGCTGGCATAAGCAAATTCACAAAGATCCATGGTACAATATCCTCAATGATCTCAAAGGTGTGAATACGAATGCCGCTCATGGACTTGAAAGTGGATTTTGCCTTCAAACAATTATTCGGCAGGTCTGGTAATGAACCTATTTTAATCGCGTTTCTGAACGCAGCTTTGAAACGTTCGGCGGGTGAACAGATTACCTCCATCGAGTTGCAAAACGCGGAACTTGGGCCGAGGTATATGGAGGATAAGAAGTCGATCCTGGACATTCACGCTCGGACTGCCGATGGCACCCGGATTAACATCGAAATTCAACTCGACAACCGCTATGACATGGAAAAGCGCACATTGTATTATTGGTCGTGCCTATTTTCGGATCAGATGCAAAAAGGCATGTCGTATTCAGAACTGGCCCAGACGATTACGATCAACATCTTGAATTTTCGGTATGTCAAAGCATCCAATCAGTATCATTCGACGTTTCACCTATATGAGGACACCGAACGATTCCCCCTTACCGACGCACTCGAAATCCACTTCATGGAGATTCCGAAGTTGATGGTGAGTTGGCGCAACCGTACTGTCAATCCTCATGAGGACCGATTGGTCCGCTGGCTGCTGCTGCTGGAAGCGGATGATGATGAGGAAATCCGGAATGAATTGGAGGCCATCGCGATGAATGATCCTGTGATGAAAGAGGCATTTGAAAAGTGGGAAGACATCAGCCGCGACCCCCATGCACTGGCGGAGTATCACTCAAGGCGCATGGCACTCCTGGACGAGGCGGCTGCCATACGGGAGGCTGAGTTGCGAGAGCAAAGAGCGCGTATGGAAGCACTGGAACATGTCGCAAAACGGATGTTGGCTGCAGGTCAAGATATAGAGACAGTTGCGCAGTTCACAAACCTATCTCACGCCGAGATCGAAGAGCTTCAAAGAAAGATTCAATAAGTCTAAACAGGCAATAGACCGTCTGCCACGTCGTGACCAGATCTTGTCACGGCCCTTTTCTTCCTTGCCCACATAACCATACAAAATTCATCCTGACACCCCTGCAGTCTGTTACGATTCACTTGCTCATCAGCGCATCATATCTCAGCCCGACACGTCTTCCCTAACTCATCACTGAGTCCAAAATAGTGGTGGAGACAAGGACGATCGCGCCCGCGTCGAAAAAGTTCTGGAACTCTCCAATACACTGGTTGTGACGCCGTTACGTCGATCACATGCGTGGCGGGTTGTCAGAACAGCGATTCCGCCATTGGCGGTGAGAACACCACCGTCAAAGATCGTGAGCGCCGACAGGATTGTTATATTTTATCGACGTAATCCCTAATGGCGCGTTTCACCTCTTGAGGGATCGGAGCCACTCAAACGCCTCCTTTGATCGTTTAAGTACTTCTTTGCCAAGGATAATCCCTTATTCACACGTTGTTCACTCCTTCCTGACCATATTTACATCTCGCAAATGTTTCCATGCGGTCTCAATGTGGTCGGCTTTAAACAGTTTCTCTTTTCTTGAACTCCAACTGTGTACGCCCTCTACGACTTGGTGTATCTGATAATCAGGATTCTCCTTGCAGATCCAGTGTATCGTTGCCAATAGCTCCATCCCATAAGGAGTCTCAAAACCCCCGATCACTTCTTTAACCTTGGTTAAACGCCGCAAAGATTCCACATCGTTTTTCAACACATCTGAAGCTTCCGTTACCGCGTTAGGTAATAGATAGATCTCAGCATCTCGACTTCGATCCCCATAACCGCGGATGTAATGGCCGTCCATTGCCTGCAAGACGTGATTGAGATTCTCGGCATACGGACCATACAAATGGCCGACAAACCGCAGTTTCAGCGGCTCTCCAACCTCTTGAAGAAAATAGGCCAGCTTTTGAATCTCCAGTAATGACAATCGATATCCTGGTAAAGAGTAAGCTTCCATAAGGGAGATAAACAAAGCCCGCGCCTTTGTTAGATGCGGTCGATTCGTACCGATTTTTATGACATCTGGCGCCGGACTTCCACCCGGTGGATAAATGATCACATGCACATCTTGTAAGGGACGAAACGCCTCTTCAATTAAGGGACGCACCTCCTCCCACCGTAAGCCTCCATTTCCACAACCCAGTGGAGGGATGGCGATCGATGTAAGTTTTAATCTTTGAACATCAGCGATGAGTGCACGAAGACCCATTTGGATATCCTCCAGCGTAGACTTCGACTTCCAGTGTCGCTTGGTTGGGAAATTGATGATGTACTTAGGATTTTCGCGTGAACCAATATCTGTGATAAACATATGGCCGGGTTGGACTTTCTTTGCTTTGCATGCCGACTCATATGCGCTGAAATTGGTCGGATACGCTTGTTTGAACTGAAGAGCAATACCTTTGCCCATTACACCGACGCAGTTCACGGTGTTAACCAGGGCCTCGGCTTTCGCGGTCAGTAAGTTGCCCTTTTTAAATTCAATCACGGTCGATCACCTCCTAGAAATACCATTTGTTCCTGCATTGTACCGATGGTTGATGTTCCTCCGAATGCAGGATGTCCGTTACTGTATCACGTGTTGATTTGTTATATGTCGCTATCCCAATAATCCAATTCCACGGGAAGAATGTATGTACAAGAAATTCAGCTTGCCTTCGTCTCTTACGGTCCAAATCTTGCTCAGTATCCTTCCAAAACGTGGCCTTCATGAGAGCCCAATCAATCTGATCCAAGTTGCTCTCGTCATTGAAGTACTTCGTATACGCTATGATTCCGTGCCCGTCGGTGAATGCGTACCGTCCCTCATTATCTAAAACTGTCTGTACACTGCTCACAAGATACACCAACGGTTCCTGCCCATCGCTATACCCCGGCACATTACCATGATGAAGAGTGTACAGCATCGGCGACCGGGGAGCGAAGTAAAACGGTACATAATCATGCAGTACACCACCTGGTTCCACAGGCACAGCCTTTTGACTGCGTTTATCCTGAACGTTCGCATAGGCAATATTCGTATATGATGACACGCTATTTTGTAGAGATGAAAAAGCGTAAAGTCCTTTTTTAACCAGTATGGATCTCAGATTTTGAATATGAGTCAAGTGATAAATATACGTCGGATTCGGAACCATAGCATCCTCCCCTCGATTCATTTTCTGAAAAAGAGTTGCATGATTGATCTTGCCGTATCTGCTGGGTCCGTCAAGATTTTTGTGCTCGCGATATATCCAACAAGTCCACTATACACAGTGTAGTCAACCAACCCTGGTTAAACAATCCCATGCGAAATAAAAACAAACACAGGGGTTCATCATCCCCCCTGTGTGAGACTATTTTCTGCCCGCTCTAAAATTACCGCACCACTACCCCGTACAACTCGCGACTGTTACTCCCCAGCACCCGCACGGACACCTCATCGCCGACCTGCGGGATTCTATGCATGTTCGCCATACTGATGCTGATCTTCACCCCCGGCCGAACTTCGCCTTTCAGACTCCCCCTGTAACTATGCGTGACGCGAACACGGACGATCATCCCCCGCTTAATCCGCAGATTCGCATCGTTCAGTGGGTTTTTCAACAGAGCCTTCCTGGACACCCTCATTCGCCCGTCACGCGAAGGCAACACCTGCACGTAGAACGAATCCCCCACCGCGCCTTGCATACCGTAATCCCAGTCATAAAACGCCCTTGGCATCACAGCAGGATACCCGCCCACGTTCATCACATACGCCCCGCGCATAAACCCTTGGATGACCCCGAAAACCCGTTCACCCGGCTGTACCCGCCTGACGTTAATCTCTTGCATGCGCTGCAGCGCCTTTGTACGACTGAGCACGATGACTGGATTCTTTGTCACGCTTTAGCGCTCTCAGTGCTGCATGGCAGTGAGGACACCACCACGCGAAAAAAAGCACAGGACGGTTGGTTGGCAAATGCACCGAGTGACCCTGGCTATCCAACAGGCTCAGGTGCTCGACGTTGTGCCACCACGCGGGATTTACCTTCTGCAAGTACCCTTGTGCGAGTGTGGCGCCTAACACTTCAACATCCGATGGGGTAACCTTGGTAGACACAGGCGCACTGAAAAGTCCGCACCCCGTCACCGCGAGTGCCAACACCGCCGCGCCAATCCATGCCATCGATCGTTTCACATAACCCCTCCGCTTCTGTTCTTTACTAGAACGAGGGTATCATGGCGAGTCAGATTACATTTCTCACGTTCCTGTCAACCGGATGCCACCGCAGATGTGGAACGGTTTCTACGTTCAAATCCACATTTGTCACAGCGCCACTTTCGTGTGTCATCGGTCAAATGCAAGATGCCGGACGGACAAGACGGGCAAACTTTTGGCTTTTGGATTCTGGGCTTCTGTTGTTTGATGAGTGCGGTCTCTGATGTGATGGCGGACGTCGTTTGTTGCTCCTCCTTCGTATCGGTCGACGAAGGCGACATAGCCAACTCCGTCAGGGCAGACTGATGGTATTTCTCTATAGCCATCGCAGGTTGGTCTGGAACGATCACATGGGCCACCACTTGTTCCAGTTGACTCTTCTCTGAAATAGTCCGCTCAGAAGCTGTGGATACAGGTTGACTGGACATGGGCAGGCGCTCATTTGGATCTGCGTATGGACTCGCGAAGAATGGCTGATGTTTGACGCCATCTGTTTTAACGCGGTCGTCAGTGGCTTCGATCGCCTCCTGCTCTCCCCCGCGTATTGCTCCTGGCCTTGAAATCGCAACGTCCGGGAGTCGCCTCCCTTGCAGCCACTCATCGGCATACGACGTATACCCGATGGTCGGAACCTGTGCCTGATTGTCGACGGTCATGAGAAATACGGCTTCGTCCTTTCGCAGCGAGAACAGCAGATGCTCGATGCGAAACCGTGGATCGATCTGCTCCCTTGCACTCACTTTCGGATCGAGCCGACGCTCGTCAAACCACGTAATCCGATTGTGCGACACCGTCTCTTTCATCGCCGCTACCGTGCCGAGCGCCTCTTGCAGATACTGTGCATCCTGCGGGGCGGGCGTCGGGAAATAGACCTTATTGCGGCAACTGCCTTCCACGACGTCGATAAACCCCGGATTGGCGCGCAACTCAAGCTGGGCACGCGTCTGAATCGCGACGTGAATTGCAGTCCGATACTTTCGCCCCTGTGCAAACCAGTCGGCCAGCGAGTCGGTCGCGAAGCGGTGGAATTCGTCGATCCAGACGTACACGGGTCTGCGACTATTCTCGTTGCCCGGTCGGCTCAAGGCGTACATCTTGAGACTGACCAGATACAGCTTGCCAAACAGGTTCCCAATGGGCCGATTCCCGGTCACAACCGCCACCACCCGACCCGACTCCGAAGTGGCAGAGAAAAACGAGCGAAAATCAAAGGCCGAGAGCGAGCTTTGGCCGAGCACTTCGCGCATCTTGGCGTTCGTCGACAGTTCGCTGACGACCATCTTGAGCCCCTTGGTCACCTTCTCCAGGTGTTCCAACTTTTGCTCCGACCTTGTGTCGATCAGGAAACTCCTTGCCGCCAATAGCACCACCGACTGCAAATACGGCGCCATGTCGTCATACCGCGCCTTCACGTAGGGCTCCTCGACGCGCCACATGGCCTCGAAGTCGTCGGACTCTCCCTTTTTCTTCTTGCCCGGTGCTTCTGTGCGATGGACCGCGTGTCGGACGACCATTTGGCAAATCGCCCGAAAATGCAGCGGATCTGTGATTAACTCGGCAAACTTCACAAAGTCGGTGTCCGGCCACAGTGGCGCCTGTACCTGAATGACTGTGCGCACTAGGTCATCTTGTGCGACTTGGAAAAAGCCTTCTTGGTGACCCATTTGCTCCTTTAGGACGGCGCGCACGTTGTCGATGATGTCGGATAAGTCTCCGCCCGCGAAGGGATTGAAAGAGACGTTGCTTCGCTTCTGCGCTTCACTGCGCAAATCAATCACAGACGCGGGGATATGGAGCCGTTCAGCCAGTGCCAACACACTGTCAACAAACCCGCCGTCTGGATCCATCACGATGCCATCGAGCGGCACGCCCCGCGCGATGGCAAGCAGATCCTGATAGGCCCCTTTCGTAAGAATGCGGCTCGTCTTGCCCGTTCCGATACTGCCCACCACGAGAGTATTGATGAACCGATCCTTCCCATCGATTCGGATGGATCGACCGCTGTCCTTGCGGATGCCGAGTTCCATGCCGATCAGTTCGTAGTCACCAGACATCACTGCGCTACGATCTCTTCTCGATTCACCCCATAGAGCTTGCCATGCGCGCATTCGAGTGGTGGGCGTTGTCAGTTTGTAGATGGCGTATCCAATAGCGATGGCCACACCCGCAAGCAGCGTGAGCGCCACCAGATCCGGATTCAGACCGGCAGCCGGGTTAAAAGCAGTAAAGTGGCTGGCAGAGATAGACCCGCCGGACACAGAACCAAGTGGGAATCCGGGAAAGACAGTCGAACGTACGCGTGTGCTTTGTTGCCACATACGCAGACCTCGACTGAGTGACCACCAAGCGAGGACGGGAAGAGTGATTCCCAGAACAACGAGAATCATACGAAACATAGATAATGCCTTTCGCCGCAACAAAAACAGGAGAAATAACACGACCATCCCAAGTACCATGTAAACAAACAACGGCCACGTGAAAGGAAGTGACTTTCCCGAGAGTGGAAGCGGTAGATGTTTGACGAATTTCAGTACCCTGCCCCCCTATGCCGAAATATCCGCAGGCCCGTCTTCCCGACATCCGCGCTCCTGATCGAGTTTAGGCTTTTCATGCTACTGCTGACGCCGCGGTAAGCGCGCATGTCGGTCTACCTACAAAAATAGTGTGGCTAAAGCGACAAATGTCGCACCCGCGCCGATGGCGTGATCCGTCCATCCACCTGTGCGTACGAGACGAAAACCTAGTCGCTTCTTGCCCAGTGGATAGAAGAGAGGCACACCACCCGACACGAAATCCGCAATCAGGTGCAAAACGTATCCGATCACGAATCCTATTGCCCACAGGGCCATTCCGTAGTTCATCATTCCTATGCCCTCTGGAATAAGACTCGCCAGTCCCGCCAGACTATGCGTCCATGTCCGATGTGACGTGAACGCCGCGCCAATGCACCACAGGGCAAGTCCGATGCCACCTGCCGTGCTCATTACACCCAGCCCAGCGGCATAAATAGCCCCCGCTGCCAGTGCCAGGAGCGCTACCTTACGCGCCCAGTTCGCACGCGTGAGCATGGAAAACGCAAGAAAACTCCAGCCCACCCAACCGAGCGGGGTCAGGGCGATGTGCGCCCACAAGGTGACGGCGGCAAGCAGGGCGATCAGGATCAGGCGACCTGCCATTTCGGCCTTTTTGGCGAGCAGAGAATGCACCTCGTCCAGGTCGGGCGCCACGCTACCCACCAGCGTAGCGACGAGCAGCTCTGCCGTATGCGTGACACCCGCCCAGTTGCCTACCGTGAGCGCATGCTCAAGGGGAATACTCGCCGTTGATAAAACTAGGGGCGCCAATAGAAAGGCAGCGCCTGCCCCAATGGCCAAATGCGTTCGTCCGAGCACGGTGCGTCCCCTCTCTATTTGACTTTATTCTCTTAACCGTGGCCACGACAAAACAGGGAAGCCTACCAATGCGTTACACTGTATATCGTATCAGGACGGCGGATCTTCAAATTGGCTCCTGCGTGTCAGATTCATCATAGCAAACGGCCATGGAATCCCCCTTGAGGAGGTGAGTACATGGAATCCCTGAAACGACCCCTATTTGCCGACGTGACCGCATATGGGCAATGCTTCGCGGATGCAGACTACTGGCATCCCTACGTGTCGGAGGTGATTCGGCGCCACAACCTGCCGGGCGCGGGTCGAGTGCGAGAAACACTGCCCGGCACGCACCCGGTCTTTATTGTCGATGAACGCTTTGTGGTGAAGTTCTTTACCCACCTTTTTCAGGGTTCGCAATCCGCAATCAGAGAAAAAGCCGTGTATGATCGACTGACTCTGGATTCATTTGTGTCCGCTGCCGCACTCGTGGGGTCTGGCGATCTGTTCCCAGTGCAGGATGGCCAGTGGCGCTGGCCGTATCTTATCACCACTGTCGTAGAAGGATCGAGCTTTGGCGAAACGGAACCTCACGCGTGGGAAGATCGGGTTCACGCCGCAGCCGCAGCGGGTGTGCTGTTGCGCCAGTTTCATTCGCAGCGACTCTCGTCGGAGGGGGTTCTCGCCGCGCACTGGCATGATTTTGGCGAACTGTTGGAGCGTCGCCGACGCGCCATGTGCATGCCAGGCGCCCTGGACGCGGCGCCGTTCCATATGCGGCCCATGATCAAGGCGCGAGTGGAGTCCACTGCGCTGCCATTCGATCCGCATCAGGCGTGCCATCTTCTCCATGGCGATCTGAATGCCGATCACCTCTTTGGTGTGCAAGAAGCCGCGGGATGGAGATTCACAGGCGTCATCGATTTCGGAGATGTCAAGGTGGGCGACCCGATCTACGACTTTGTGCCGTTGCATATTGGATTGTTTCGCTGTGACAAGCGTCTCCTGCGGATTTGTCTCGACGCCTATGAACCGGGCAGGACGGTGCTGCGTGATTTTGCACAGCGCGCGATGGATTATACCTGGTTGTATGAGAGTTGTGTCGTGAAGGATCTGTTTGCCGCGAACCCAGCTTTCGCTCTGGCGCGCACAATAGAGGAATTGGCCAGCGCCGTGTGGGACGTGGATCAACAGCAGTAGATCAGTAGATTCTATACGATCACGACACATTGACCGAACAAGCCATTGTCGCGTGATACCATGCTGTGAGAGGTGTCAGGGATGACAAACGGCAGGGACATTCGCGTCGTGATCGGCGCTGGCGATTACGCGCACAACAACCTAGGCTGGCTTCATACCCAGGAAGACGACTTGAACCTTCTGCAGCGCGATGACTGGCTGCGCCAGTTTGCTCCAGGATCGCTGACGGCCATCCTTGCCGAGCATGTATGGGAGCACCTGACCGAGGACGAGGGGACAAGGGCGGCCCGCATCTGCCATGAATTTCTGAAGCCCGGCGGATACGTGCGCTGCGTGGTGCCTGACGGCTACTTCCCCAATGCTTCGTATCAGCGCATGGCGCAGGTTGACAGTTCCCCGGACATCCCCAATCACCCGGCGGCCAGTCACAAGATCGTGTACAACTACCGTACGCTGCGCTATGACCAACGAAAACAAAAAGGGCAGCTTGAGTTCGGATCGACGCGATCAAACCGGGCTGGCAAACAACAGGTGAACGTCATGCGTAAACAGCACCACAATCTAACCGCTTGACCAAATAGTGCCGAGCAAACTTTCCTGGAAGATACTCCAATGTACCGACTACCTCATAACCACGTCTCTTGTAAAACTTGGGGGCTTGGAAACTGAAGGTGTCAAGTTCAACACAAACACATCCTCGTTCAATGGCGCGCTGCTCTGCCACTGACAAGAGCTAACTGCCATGCCCATTGCCGCGTAGAGATTCGCCAACCCAGATTATATCCACGTGCATGAAGTTCCACATTACAGCGGCTAAAATGCCACCGCGAATGATTCCCTCATCATCTATCAGTACTTGATTCACCTCTTCGAAATTCTGAGGTACTTCCTTCGGAGTATGTATGGCGTTATACTCGATCAACGTTCTTCTAACGAACTCACCTTCATTGGAATACCGCTCTGATATAATTTTCACCAAAAAATCCGCTATAATGCAATAATCTCAAGACTTGTTAGTATATAGCAGTTAATTTCGAAAATTATTCTTGCTGATAACTGTCCATTACCTGAAAAAGACGTGTTGCGTTTATGGACCCGTATGCGCAATGATAAAATCCTCAATACATACAACCTAGCAGATCGTTCGTTAAGTATTGCTAATATATGAGATTTGCGATATCCTCTTTTTATAGGAGGGGATTCCAATGCCTTTTCGTTGCTCGAAAACACCGCTTGTGTTGAATCAGGAAGATCGCGATCTCCTACTGCGCCTGTCTGTGTCTCGGACGGAGTCTGTCCGGCGCGTGGAACGAGCCCATCTGTTACTCCGACTCGTCGATGGCGTGCCGCCAAAGACTCTGGCTCAGGAGTCGCGCACCCATATCACCACCGTGTACCGACTCCTCAACAAAGCGCTGGAACTGGGCGTCGTGGCCGCTCTCGATGATCTGCAGCGCAGCGGGCGCCCGGCTGACATCACACCGGAGGCGCAGACGTGGATCGTCTCATTGGCCTGTCAGAAACCAAAGGATTTGGGGTACTCCTACGAGTGGTGGACGGTGCGCCTGCTACAACAGCACGTCCGGCAACACGCCGTCGAAGTGGGGCATCCGAGCGTGATTCGCATTGGGATTAGCACGATTTCTGAACTGTTGTCGGAGCGCGACATCAAGCCGCACAAGATCCGCTACTACCTCGAACGGCGGGACCCGGACTTTGACGAGAAGATGGCGCAGGTCTTGGTGGTGGTTCAACAGGCCGAATGGACGCTGGAACAAGGAAAACCGGATTTGCGTACCATCGTGAGCGTGTCGTACGACGAGAAGCCGGGCATTCAGGCGATCGGCACGACGGCGCCGGATTTGCCGCCACAGTCAGGCAAGCACCCGTGTGTGGGGCGAGACTACGAGTACGTACGGCATGGCACACTCAGTGTGCTGGCGGGCATCGACCTAGTAACGGGAACGGTGATTGGCACGGTGGAGGATCGGCATTGCAGCCAGAAATTCGTGGCGTTTTTGCAGAAGCTCGACGGTCTGTACCAGCCCGAGGTGAAGATACAGATGATCCTGGACAACCACTCGGCGCACACGTCCAAGGAGACGCGGGCCTATTTGCAGAGTGTGCCGAACCGGTTCGAGTTTGTGTTCACGCCGAAACACGCGTCGTGGCTGAATATCATCGAGTCGTTTTTCGCGAAGATGAGTAAGAGCATGTTGCGCGGAATCTGGGTGACATCGAAAGAAGAACTGCGACAACGGATCGAACAGTACCTGGACGAGATCAACGAGAATCCCGTGCCGTTTCGGTGGAAGTATCGACCGGAATCCGCCGCCAAGGAAACGGTTATATGATAGCCGTATTTACAGAATGATCTACTAGCCAGCCGGCGACCTCGCACAAGCAGCGAGCGTCTCACCTTCCACCGCCAGTGATCACCTCAGTCAGTTGGTGGAGGGTGGCCTGCTGATTGCTTGCGTCTATCTTCGTTGACTGCTTGCAACGTATAGACGTTTTGGCCGGTTCACAGCTCAGATCACGTATCATCAAATTGTCATGGCAGGGCATTCTGCTTTTGATTCGACCGATGCATTTGACCAGAACAAATACAATTGCATGGCAGACTGGGTGTCAGCATGCAGTCGTCCAGCACATTCTTGGCAAAAACGGTGCTGCCTACCCCCTTGAACGTGATTTTCACTAATGAGTCCTCCCCCGAAATAGAAGGAACGTCTGTGCGCAGACGCGTTCCATCAATAACGGCGCCCCTGTAGCCCATAATGCAAATTCAGGGTTACGTACAAGTTCACCCGATCATTCACATTACTCCAGTCAGTTCCCGTGAGGGATGCGATTTTATCCAAACGATACCGCAGGCCCGCCACTGAAATGTGAAGCACTTCTGCAGTTTTTGCGTAATTACCGTTAGAACCAAGAAATTCATGCGCAGTGCAAATCAGGCCCGTATTGCGCTCCTCATCCGTCTTAGCCAGAGGAGTGATGATTCTAGCGTACATCTGCAGCAGCTCCCTATTCTCGGCCCCGCGAATGAATAACAGACACGATTCGAAGGCCTCAAAGTATCCGGTGTTGGCACTCGCGGCTCCCAACGCACCCGCGCGCACCAATAGCCCGGCAATGTCAGAAGCATCCTTGTAGCTCTGTGACAATTCCGCCCATTTTTGCACCGCACGGCCGACTGTAACAACAGTCTTAAGTCCTTTCAGTCGGAGTTCCACGGTGGAACGAACATATTCGAGAAACTCTGGCACTCCCGCCCGTCTCTCTATCAGGGCCTGCTTGGACACGGCGAACAGGCAGTCTCCTTTGTAGACAAATGGAACATGGCCCGTCTTCAATTCCTCCAATCGGCTCAGGACCTCCTCCAACTGGCTGCATTGGTCCAATCGGACCAATACGATTCGTGGATTCGCTTCTTCCAACAATCCAAATTGCCTATATCGCCTGGTAAGTTCGGGGGAACTGCCCGCACCTTCTTCAAGCAACAGGCGAAACACATCCTCCTCATTCTGATGGCTAGCCCTCAATAACAGACGGTTCTGGAAAAGCTCTATCGAGAGTAACTCTTCCACGCGTCCGGTTAGTAAAGTTTCCCCTTCTGTAAGCGGCTCATTGCCAATCAGAACCAGTCTTCCAACCGTCTCTCCGGCGGTAACCAGTGCGCTCTGTGACAGATACTTGTCGATTCCGCCCACATCCATCACGTGATTTGTCGCATTTTTCCTGGTCGATGCGGAACTTCGCCACAGTCTCCAAACCGCCTCATCTTCAGCATTCGACCAATAAGCGGCAATCAACCCAGTCCGCGGCTCCTCGACGCAAGCAGTCCGAGCTAAATATTCACCCACCACTCGAACGAGATCCCCCAGGTCGTGTTGACGTAGCAGCACGCGATTGATGTGATTTTGCAACTCTTGCACCTGTTCCAATAATCGGTTCTTCTCTTGCAATAAGTCGTGGGCTCTCTCCAATTCCTTGACCAACGACTCGTCCTCGTAGTACGGAAGTTCGGCAAAAGCCCTTTCATCGGCATGTTCTACCGTCAATGCATGGTAAGTGCAAATGTCCTCGCCACGACCGCGGCATTTGGGTTCGATGGCAACAACCTGCCGCTTAAAAATAGTCGACAAATAGCCGCTGGCATACCCCGTAAGAGTCCAACAAACCGTCTGCTCGCTGAAACCGAAACATGATATATGCTCGTCCGCTTCAAAGGAATTCAACCATAACCCATCGTAACTCAGATACCCCTTTTCCTCGTCAACCTCCAGTTTCCCCGGCTGAACGGTGACAATACCCTCTACCGTATGCATAGCGGGACCTGCCGCGATTAACTCCTCGATCGGGTAATCGGAAAAGGCGCGCATGACCATCAGGGCATCATGCTGCCCTGCCGACCACCCATAGCGCATTAAAAATCCCTTGGCCCTATCTAACCCAAGAGTCATCACCAGATCTCGGCGCAGAAGTCCCAATGCTGCAGTTGACCACAGGATCATTCGCTCTCCATTGATTGTGATTTGTCCTGTTCGTGGATCGGCGTCAAGCACTTTGTCTAAGGTAACATACCGGGGTTTCATCCATTTTCCCTCAACTTATCGTATACTGAGATCAGTCACGACGGTAGCCAGTGGAACAACCTGATCTTATTGCTTCGACAGTCACACCGGGTTCAACCCTGTGCAACAAAACGACAGACGCCCCGGGCCCCGCCTCCAGGTAACTTGTCACCACATCCCCAACGATAACAGAACACGCTCTCGCCATCCAGCACCCTCCTCCCAGCCCACCACTCAAGGTTCGAGACAGTGGGAAAACTCGGCGCAGATGAAAGGGTTGAGCGTTGCTCAACCCTTCTCACGACTAGATCACCAGATCCAGAGGCTCCCCGTTACGCACCTGAAGAACTTCACACGTTCCAGATGACGGCAACAATGTGCGGCCCGATTCCGTCACACGATATAACCGTCCACCCTCTTTTTGCTCTAAGCCATACATCGACTTGCTGGTCGTAATCAACTCCGCCACCGTCATGGCCGGAGTCATTGGAACTCCTTGATGGGTAATAAAACGATCGTCAGCAAGAACCCGAACCCATACCAGCGCCACGTTCTGCCACCCCCTTCTTATGTGCATCCGCCAAACCGCACCCACTGGCAGTTTTGCTTAGCTAACCACCTTTGGATCGAAGCGTTTGTCCAAGCCCAGTTCCTCGCGATAACGAATCCATCTGTGGTAATCACGGGAAGTATAGTATTCGTTGGCTTCTTCGGGAGCGAAACCAAAGTACTTGAACATCTCCTCCAAGCTCCCGCCAAACTCCCCGTTCAGGTACGATTCTGCAGGCCACCACCATTGCTGATATTTTTGCGGTTCGTCAAGAAAAATCTGTTTACAGCCTGGTGAACAAAACATGTGCGTTTTGTCGTTGTACTCCGCATACTGCGTCCACGGACGCTCCGGATGATCGGGATCCGGGAACTCGCACGGAATCTGACAGACCGCACACACGGCCGGCAAGCCCGGAGGCGCAACCGCCATCACATTATCATCCATTTTGCGGAAAAATGGCTCATAGTAGCGTTTGAACGTATTCGGATACTCGTTACCAAGCCACTCGTAATCATCGGTCTGCAGTGTAAATCCACGAAAATAATTCGCATGCTTGTAATGTTCCAGAATTCTCATAGTGGCATGCGAGTAATGCTCTTTCTCTTTTACGCTGTCTTCAAAATTGCGGGGAGGGCGAATTCCATATCGTTTCAAGTCCCGAAAGAGTCCGCCCATCACCTGCTCCTCAACATACATTTCAAAAGCCCTTTTCCACGAAATAGATCGGATGCGCGGATAGTAATCCACCAGAGTGGAGATGACAGAGAATATGCGATACGCACGCCAGTACCACTTGTCGATCCATTTCTGAACGATGGGTACATTGCGGTCGTCTTCTTCCAATAACATCTTCAATGCGGCCATCCCGAGCGCCATGTGACGGGACTCATCCGATTGAACGCTTTTCCCCATCGCAGCGAAATGTTCGTCCCCGACGGCCGCTGCGGACGAGGAAAATGGGAGGAATAAGATGTTCGTAAACACGTATTCAAAAGAAAAGGAAATCGCGATCAGCGCTTCAAAGGGACCTGCAGTCAGCGCATCATCAAAGAACGACTTGGGCACCGTGTTGAACCACAGATTTTCATTGGTTTTTGAATAGGCGTGCAACCCGTCGTAGTATTTACTCATATCCGCATAGTGCTTGATTTCAATTTGTGCGTGGCGCAGCTCATCGACAGCCTGATTGAAAGTCGCAAACCGAATAGCCTCAATCGGAATATTGCGCCCAATATAGGCCATCAACCGATGGGCCGCATACTCTGCCGGCTGTACGGCTACCGCAAACGCCTTGACCCCTTCAAACCACCGACCGTCAACCACCCGAGCGTGGCCATAATTCACTTCATAGGCCGACCGTATGGCATGGTGAAGATGATCTTTCTCTGACTGAATGCGAACGTATTGATCAAAGGTCATCCGAAAGGGATCTTCCCATCGACTCGGATCCTTTAGATGAATTCCTTCCACTGCTACCAACGGAAACATCCGTCGCATATCCACACTCTTGGGTTCCCACATCAAGTCTCGTGTCAGCGCCTTATATTTCTGCTTCGTGTTCATTCCTGTTCGCCCCCTTTTCCCTGATTGTTTGATTGCATGACCCTAAGTCTTGCCGCTCTCGGCAGTTCCATCGCGTTTCGACCACTCTACGCGCCCCAAGCAATGATCACGTGATCCTCATCCCAATCTTGGATATATCCGAAGTACGACGCCATGCACACCTGCAGATCATCCATGGACCAAACGCGCCCCAGTTTGTCTTCGACAGCTTCACGCCGCAATTCCATACGTCCCGGCGCCCTTACCTTGATAAATACTCCGAGATCGTCGGCGACAACCCGCTCATCGCTTTCCTGCAACGCCTCGATGATCGCTGAGATCATATCCCCCGCGTTTTTGTCCAGATCCATACCGACATACTCTTCCATCCCTCAAGCCCCCTTTACAAATCGCCCCACCTATGCTTGGGTCAGTGCTTTACCGCTGTGCCGTCAAACCCAATTTGGCCATGGTTGGTTTGATCGTTTGCTCCCAAGTGCGGATAACGGAATCTGAAACCGAAAAATCGACGTTCGCTCTGTCAAACAGGTTCTGCAACGGGAGCACAGCAGCCATCGCTTTCGGCAGCCAATGATCGGCCCATTCCTGAACAATGGCCGCATTGGTTCTGGGATCTTCCGGTGTCTCGCGAGGATCTGTCAGCGTATGACCCCAGCGATAGTCACCCGGCCAATTTTCATAACCCAACACTTTCAAGTAGTCCCACCGATTCATGCAAGGGTCTAGGACAATGAACTCAAAAAACTTCTGAATCCACTGATCTTGCCACGCGACTTGCTCCTCGCTCACCAAGTTAAGCTCAGGAAGAACGATATCGCCGTGGCTCAACGCGAGTTGATTTAAATCTCGATAGAGCAGCGTGCTCACCAGAGGTTCAATGGCCATGTGCAGGGCAAACAGGACCTCCGCCCAGTCGTCCGTGATCAAAAGTTGCTCCATGTATTCCCTGATTAGCCGATACGATTCATCGTCCATCCAGAGTCGTTTTCCCGCTTCCAAAGCCGTATCGGTTTTCGTTCCCGGAAACTCAATCCCCCACAGACTAATCCATTGGGCGCGACCCTGTTTGTCAAAGGCCGTGAATGTCGCTGCCTGCTCAATCGGACAACCCATGGCATACCGCACCACATGCTGGAGCTGCAGTGCGCCTGCATATTCGTAGTGCCGCATAGGGATATACAGTGCAGCACTCAACCCTACCCACTCGGGCGCTGTTCTCGAATACACTTCCAGCGAAATTCCACGGTTGAAAATGCCTTCGACTTGATCCGATAGCTTTTTGCGGTTGTACACATAGGGTGTGTACCAGAATTTCTTCGGATCGCGAAAGGCATCCCATTCACTGGACCTCACTGCCGTATAACGGGGATCGTAGATGTCATACTCCGTCTTGTAATATTTGTTGCGGTAGTGACCGTGCAGATACGGTTGTTCCCGAAGTGTCACTTCTTCGTATTCGTTCTTCGTGCCCCAGTCCCATGGGTGTTCCCGAATCTTTGGCAACGTGCGCGATGCAGTGTCCACATTCTCTCCTCCACTTCACCTATCTTGACTTTCTGCCTCAGTTGAAACCACTAGATCCGTGCTGGCAAATGTCTTGCACGACAGGACAAATCCGACACCCCGTTCATCCGGCGGCAATACCGCAACAGAGCATTTTCCTAATGCATAGGCGCCAGAGAGGACGCGCACCTTGCAAACTCCGCATCCACCCCCTCTACAGCCGCGATGGATGGCAGTGACGCCTTGCCGTGTCGCCGCATCGAGTAAACTCTCTCCGTCGCGTAGATCGATGACCTTGCCTGTCTCGCGGACCTGGGCCTGATATGGCATATCGGATTCCCCTTGCGTGATTACGTCAAGACTGTCGTGAATCGATCATTGAGCTGGCGCTCCAAGTAAAATATCGCCTTGCCCAGTTGATCCTCCGTCCATGTGATGGGCGTGAAATCCGCCCCTGGCATGTAACCGCCTGTGAATACCTCGTTGCGATTTCCCGAAGGATCAAAGAAGTAGACCGTTGTTCCGCGCGTGATTCCATGACGTGTCGGACCCATATCCAGAGTGATGTCATTTTTAGTCAGCAAATCAGCGGCGCGCAACACATCCTGCCAATTTTCTAGGTGAAACGCAAAGTGATGCAGTTTTGCGTCCGGTCCCTTAATAAATGCAATATCATGCGGCGAGTTCGTTCGGAACAAAAACGTTCCAATCAATTGCTCGCCATCGACCGACACCACCTGTTCACTAATGTGAAAGTCAAGGACTCGTGTCATGAATTCCGTTACGGACTTGATGTCGTCGCCTGTGAGCAACAGATGATCCAAGTTAGGAGGCGCCATTCCTTTGAGGTTATCCGGCCATGGGTCTGGATTAAGTTTCAATCCATTTCCGACCTTCTCGATATCCTGGTACAGTTGCATGCTATGACCGGTTGGCAACGTGAACTCGATTGCTTCGCCTTCTGCAAGACGGGTTCCCTTTGTCACGCGTCGCACAGGAATTCCGTACTGCGCTACTGCCTTCTCAAAGCGATTGAGGTCCTCTTCAAACCGCACCTTGAACGCCATATGGTTCAAACCTGGTCGATCCGATTCCACCAAAACCACGCTGTGATGATCCTCTTCATCCCAGCCCTTTAGATAGGCCCGATTCCCTTCCCGGCCCGTCACCTGCAGTCCCACGACTTCTGTGTAATATTTGAGCGATTCGTCCAGATCCATGACGCGCGTCTCCACGACGCCCAACCGCATGATGCCCACCTTTATTCATCTCCCCTTCATAATTGCCTTCACCTGACGCCTCTTACGATAGATGAAAGCGCTTTATGTCCTGCCCGTATTGTAGCAAGGCGGTCGTAGACCGGATACTGTGGATTCATACGAATGTTTGGTTATTTTCCCTATAGATTTGTGGCTGGATTGGTCCACAGCGTCACAAGAGCAATGTGCACGCCAAACGCCATCACGATGCCCGACAATACCCACACGGTATATTTATAGAGCCCCTTCATACGCCGCACCATCGGCAGCGTCTTCGCCTCAAGCAGCCGTGTCTGCGAACATCGCCATGATACCGAGGCCGACCGCCGCCAACAACCATGCGAATCGACGAAAACTCGGAGACTTAGTCCGCTCAATGTATTCCTCTACACCTAAAATTCATCATAAAAGATATTGGAACTCCGTACTCCGAGTTTATACAGGGACTGGAGAGTTGTTTGAATCATAACGGGCGGTCCGCTCAGATAAGCGTCTGTATCATGAAGCGCATCAAAGTGTCTCGTCACCACATCCGCAATAAACCCTTCCTCCCCATCCCAAGGCTCGGCCGCATCCCGATTGGACAACGCCGATATGATATGGAAGTTGGAGTGTTCATTTGCCAGTTTGACCCACTCGTTTGTCAAATAAAGATCCCGGACAGATCGAGCCCCATAAAACAACCAAACGTTTTTCGAGAAGTCTTCCTTGAATAATTTGTGGAGAAGAGCCTTGATCGGTGCAAGCCCTGACCCTTCAGCCACCATGACTACGTCTTTGTTGCGGTTCCGCAATTGCATCCGTCCATAAGGTCCTGATCCAGTCACCGTATGGCCGGCCTTCAAATCAGCCAGGTAGTTTGAGCCACGGTTGCCCGGAATGCGTTTGACGTGGAACTCGAGGATCGCACCGCGCTCATAGTCAGAAGCCATGGAAAACGCACTCGTCTCCTCGAGACCAGGGATGTGGAATTCGAAATACTGGCCCGCCGCATAGGGAATATCGAAAGGCTCACTTAACCTTGCGCGCAAGATATGGATTTCATGTGTCACGCGTTCGTTTTCAGTTATGGTAGCCGTAAAGTCGTGAATAGAAAACAGCTCGATTCCAGGTTCCTCTTCCTCAACCTCTACGATCATATCGCTCTCGGGCAGGGTACAACACATAAGAATATACCCGTCCTCCCGTTCGAACGACATGAGGGCGAATTCGGACACTCTCGCCATCAGTTCATAATCCCCGTCAATGACCCTCGCTTTGCAGGACGAACAGTTCCCGTGACGGCAACCATAGAGAACGCTCATATCATTCCGGATCACGGCGTCGAGCAGAGTTTGGCCTGAGCGGCAGCGAATCTCTCGGCCACTGGGTTCCAAACGAATCGTGTATGAATCCGCTTCTAGACCGTTGATGCCCATTTCTATTCACTTCCTCTCTGGCAGCGGTTAAGGGGGCCCCACCATAGCGGCCCAAACAGGGTTCCCTTTGTGTCCGTCGCGCCATTCGACCGTATCCAATTGCGCCGCTACTCGTTCAATCGCCCACGTCCACGAATACTTGCCCGACTGCATCCACCGTAACGGGAAACGTGCGCAATCTAGAATTTCGCGGGGAAATTCCCTTGCCGGTTCGCATATCATATTCCCATAAGTGAGCTCTGCATTTCAGTACACAACCGTTTACCTCTGCGTTCCCAAGCGAATACCCTTGATGTGGGCACCATCCTTGAAATACCTTCACTTCAAGACCGATTCGTTTCAGCAACACTGGTCGTCCCTCTACAATCACGAACGCCTTTTCACCTTCTGATAGGTCATCTATGAGACAAACTCGACTGCCGATACGCTTTGTCTCCCCGAGTGCAGATTCGGGAAATCGAAACCAGTTATACAGTGCAGACTTCCATTTTTCAAACAACACCCCTGTGTGCTGCAACACCATTGGTCGCCCCCAATTTCACGGATGGCCCTACCGGCATATTCGATTTTACTTGCGTTAATCCCGTCGGACTCTCGTGGGCCGGGTTGAGCAAGGGTCATCATCATCCAACCCCCGGAATGAAAGCGCTTTATATTTTGCCGATATTGTACCATGGCCCATCTGGACCGGATACTGTCGATTCATATGAATCTTTTGTTATTTTCCCTAATGGATTTGCGGCAGGATTGGTTGCGCCAAGGATGTCAGACGGTTTTCCTCTTATTAATGGGTACGCCGCCCACTGCCCAATGCGCAGGTGGAATCTCCTGCAAAATGACGCGAATCGAAGTAGGATCAACCTCTAATGTCCTGCTCACGGCTATCGTTACTTCTTCGATCAGCCGCTGCTTTTTTTGACCGTCCCGACCCTCCAGGAGCATGATTTGAATCAGTGGCATAGATCTTGCTCAACTCCTTTCGTCCATCATTCACGTCCAGAGGACCGTATCTCCAAAACTTGCGCTATCGCACTTGTAAAGCCAAACTGCCAAGCCCCGTATAGTCGATGTCGATCCAATCTCCGCGCACCACGGAAACAGCTTCCGTTATTCCACCGGTAAGAACCACCATACCCGGTTTGATCGATTCCCCGATCCCCGAAATCATTCGCACCAACTCGACGATCGAACGAACAGGATGCCTCAGAACCGCGGCTCCAGCGCCAGTCTGGACAACTTCGCCGTTTTTTCTCAGGGATACCCCCATTTCCGCTAACGACACATGTCCCGGAGAGTAGACCTGATCCCCAGTAATAAATCGAGCGGCAGATGCGTTGTCCGCAATCACATCAACCAGTGTGAACGAAAAATTCCTAAATCGGCTGTCGATCACTTCCGCTGCGGGAACAATGAATTCGGTTGCCAACCACACATCACGCAAAGTCACATGGGATCCTTTTAACTCTCGCCCGAAGATAAACGCGATTTCCGGCTCAATTCGCGGATGAATTAAGCCTTTCGTGGAGAACTCTGCCGATGGAAGATCCATGGAGCTAAGCAGTCTGCCATAAATCGGATCATCGACTCCCACCGAGACCTGCTTGGCCTTACTCGTCAATCCCATCTTCCAACCCACGAGTGCGTCGCCATTCTCGAGATAACGGTCCACACACAGCTTCTGGATCGTATAGGCGTCATCTACCGTCAATCCAGGATAGAGCGCGGTCACTTTTTCAAGTTCTTGCACCTTTGTCTGACTGGTATACAACTTATCCGCTACCGATTGCAAATTCATTCTGCCAGCCTCCATTTCGGTAATCCCTTGCGATTTCCCTCGTGTCTCCGCACAATTTGCATCCATCACAGGTGGGCTTCTCAAACGACCACATGACTCTCCTGGTTATGTCCGTGAGCCAAGCGATACGCCACGTCTAGGATCACGTCTTCTTGTCCGCCAACGATCCTCATGTTGCCCAGTTCAACCAAGATGTCTCGGATATCTATGTCAAATTGCTCAGAGGCCCGCGCGGCATGGAGTAGAAAACTTGAATATACTCCGGCATACCCTAGCATTATACTGTTGCTATCCATCAGGATTGGCTGATGCATTTTGGGACGGACAATATCTTCAGCCGCATCCAGCACCGCATACAGGTTCGTACCAGTCTCGACGCCAAGCTTGGTACACACCGCGACAAACGCTTCGCTGGGCGTATTGCCCGCGCCTGCGCCAAGCCCCGCTAAGCTCACATCAATTCTCACCGCCCCTTCCTCTATGGCGCCGAGCGAATTGGGAATCGAACATCCAAGATTATTGTGCCCGTGGAATCCCACCTCGGTGTCCTTACTCAGAGAATGACGCAACGCGGCAATTTTTTGCCGCACTTCGTCCATAAGCATGGCGCCGGCAGAATCGACGACATACACACACTGTGCGCCATACGATTCCATCTTCTGCGCTTCCTGAACCAATATGTCCAACGCCGTCATATGAGACATCATCAAAAATCCTACTGTTTCCAGTCCCATCTTTCTCGCTTCGGAGATGTGCTCCTCCGCAATGTCCGCTTCTGTCGAATGCGTCGCCACCCTTACCACCCGAATCCCACAGTCTGCCGCCCGTTTCAGTTCCTCCAGGGTGCCTATGCCTGGCAACAACAGAGCCGCCACCTTCGTGTTTTTCGCGGTTTCACACACCGTGCGCAGATACTGCTCTTCCGGTTCCTTTGCCATTCCGTATTGAATTGAACTCCCTGCCAGTCCATCGCCATGGGTGGCCTCAATGATGTCGACCCCACTCGCGTCAAGAGCCGCAGTGATCTCCCGGGCATCCTTCAGACTAAACTGATGTCGCACCGCATGCATCCCATCTCGCAAGGTAACATCCGTCAGACGAATGTGTTTCACGTCGCTCTCTCCTCACATTGTGTTTTTCACGACTGCGCGGTGTTTTGCAAACTCTTCTCCAACTTTTGTCGCAGCAGCCGTCATAATGTCCAAATTGCCCGCGTACACCGGCAGATAATCGCCGAGTCCTTCAATCTCAACCGAGATACTCACTAAGTTGTCCCGAAAAATAGGATCGCGTGTTAAGCGATACCCCGGAACAAACGTCTGAACGTGTTTCACCATGTCTCTGATGGACTTGTCGATCCGCTCATACACATCGAAACCAGTTTGATCAACCATGCAATACACCGTGTCTCGATTTAAAATAGGCGGTTCGGCAGGATTTAAAATGATAATGGCTTTGCTCGTCTTGGCGCCGCCGATGGTCCGCAGCGCGCGCGCCGTTGTCTGCGTAAATTCATCAATATTTTGGCGGGTTCCTGGACCAGCGCTCTTACTGGCAATCGTCGCGACAATCTCCGCGTAAGGAACGCCAACAACCCGGCTTACGGCATAGACCATGGGTGTGGTGGCCTGACCGCCACATGTGACCATATTGACGTTACTGGCAGCCAAATGCTCACTGAGATTGACCGCTGCAACGACGTACGGCCCGCGCGCGGCAGGAGTCAGATCAATAGCTTGAATGTCTGCCTCGAGCAACATCTTGGCATGTCTCACATGGGCCTTTGCACTGGTCGCGTCAAAGACAATATCTAATTCGGCCCCTTTTTCGAGTGCTGATTTTAGCCCTTCGCTGGACACCTGAAGACCCTTTTTTTGAGCGCGCCGCAAGCCATCCGAATTGGGATCAATGCCAACCATCCAGACCGGTTCAATCCAGTTGCTGCGCAACAACTTAAACATGAGATCCGTACCAATATTTCCCGACCCAACGATGCCCGCCTTTAATTTACTCACCGCGACTCTCCCCCTATCGTGATTCTATTGAAATTGACCTTCCACGGATCCAAATTGACCAAAACGCGCTTGAAACCTTTGCCCCGACTGCAGAGATACAGCGCTGCAAACGGCTCCCGAGAGAACGACGTGACGAGCGCGCAGTGTCGTGTCAAAGTCAAACAACTTATTCGCCAACCAAGCGACAGCGAGCAGCGGATTCCCCAGTACGGCTGCAGAACTGCCTGTATCCACCATACTGCCGTCGACAGACATGACCATGCCGATGCGGGCAATGTCAATCTCACTGATTTTAAACGGACGCGTACCAAGTACGTAGCACCCTGATGACGCGTTGTCTGCTATCGTGTCTGGGAGTTTGATCTTCCAATCGGCAATTCGGCTGTCAATCACTTCAATAGCAGGCACAACGAAGTCAATCGCATGAATCACATCCAGTATCGTCACATTGGGTCCGACGAGATCCTCCTTTAAAATGAAAGCGATCTCCGGCTCAATCTTTGGTTGCACTAGCGGAAAATCAATCACATTGCCCGAATAAAACTGCATCGATCGGAACAAATGACCGTAATCCGGTTCACTGACACCCAGCAATTTCTGCATAGGCTTGCTCGTGAGTCCGATCTTGTGACCCACAACGACATCTCCGTGCGCCACGCGGCGCGCAGTGTTCTTCAGTTGAACTTTATAGGCCGATTCGATCGTAAAATTTGGTTCGACCTCAGTCAGCGGGCGTATCGGTTGTTTGGACGTTCCTGCTTCATAGAGACGATCGGCCCAATCCGAGATCTCCTGTTCCTCTGTTGACAACTGTGACATGTGTAACTCCCTGCCTCCCGATTTACAACTTGACACAGACGTTCGTCAATTCCGAATAGAATTCAAAGCTGTGAGACCCGCCTTCTCTTCCAACCCCGCTTTCTTTCATGCCGCCAAAGGGAGTGCGTAAATCGCGTAGGAACCATGTATTCACCCAGATAATTCCCACTTCCAGCGCCGCCGCCATGCGATGCGCGCGTTGCAAGTTAGTCGTCCATAGGGTCGCAGATAGGCCATACTTCGTATCGTTCGCGGCGGCCACAACCTCTTCTTCCGATTCAAAAGGTTGCAGAGTGACAACGGGTCCAAACACTTCCTGTTGGACAATTTCACAGGAGGCATCCACATCAACGATCACCGTAGGTTCATAGAAGAATCCACCGGCGACCGTAACCGCAGGCCTGCCGCCAATGAGCACTCGCCCACCTTGAGCGATCGCTCGGCGCACAAATCCGTCTACTCGCTCAAGATGCTCCTTGCTAATTAACGCCCCCACATCCGTTCCAGGGGTGAAAGGATCACCTACTTGAAGGCGGGAAACCCGCTCCACCAACTTGTCAACAAACTCCTGAAATACACGACTTTCCACGTAGATCCGCGCACCGCAAAGACATACCTCCCCCTGATTGGAGAAACTGGAGCGCACCGTCGTCTCTAGACAGTCCTCAAGGTTCGCGTCTGCGAAGATAATGTTCGGATTTTTGCCGCCAAGCTCAAACGACACTCCCTTTAGCGTATTCGCTGCAGCACGCATGACCGTCTTGCCGGTCGTGGTTTCACCCGTGAGCGAGATAAGATTCACATCCGGATGATCGGTCAAGGCGGCGCCGGCAGAATCCGGGCCGAACCCGTGCACTACGTTAAGAACACCGTCAGGCAACCCCGCCTGCTGACAAATGGCCGCTAAACGCGTCGCCGTGAGCGGCGTCAACTCCGCCGGTTTAATCACACAGGTATTCCCTGCGGCCAGACACGGGGCAACCTTCCACGTTAGAAGCAGCAGCGGCAAATTCCACGGCGAAATCAACCCCGCAACGCCAACCGGACGTCGAACGGCGTAGTTCAGCGCGACGTCATCGGTTTGAAAACATTCGGTTCCGAGGCCCTTCACATAGTCTGCGAAAAACCTGAAGTTATAAGCGGATCTTGGGATATCGAGCGTCTTCGCCAACGCAAGGGGCTTCCCGGTGTCCAGCGTCTCCAGTCGAGCCAAATCTTCTGATTCTTCATCAATCAAATCTGCGATGCGATGCATGATGGCCGCTCTTTTTGCTACCGGTGTCTTACTCCATACGGCGAATGCCTTTCTCGCTGCGGAAACGGCCAAGTCAACGTCTGCGGCACTCCCTTCCGCGACAGAATTGATCGTTTCCCCCGTCGCCGGATTGATATTTTCAAATGTCCTCCCGGAAATGGATGGCTTGAAGGAACCATCGATGAAATGCAATACTTCATTCATAAGGCCAACCTCCTTATCGCAGTGCGACGCTGTATAACAACCCCTTGCGGCGTCCCAATTCCCATGTAACACTTTATCCTACAGACCGCGCGGGCTGTTTACTCGCGGCTGATCAAAATTCGTCATACGAAATATCGGAACTGTACAACCCAAGTTTATACAAACTTTTGAGGGTCGTTTCGATCATGATTGGCGGACCGCAAAGGAAGGCATGCGCATTTTCGATCCCAGCCATCTTTCTGGATACCACATCGGCGATATACCCTTCCTCGCCATTCCACGGCTTCTCGTCGTCTTTATTCGAGAGGGCGGGTATAAAATGAAAGTTAGGATACTTCTCCGCCATGTGGACCCATTCCGGCACCAGATATAGATCTTTGCCTGTTCTTGCCCCGTAAAACAGCCACGCCTCTTTTCTGAAGTCTTCTGAAAATACCTTCTCCACAAGGGCCTTTATGGGGGCGAGTCCTGATCCGCCCGCTACAAAGATTAAATTTCTCTCCCGACTCCCTAGCTGCATACGCCCATAAGGACCAGACCCGGTTACACTTGCTCCCTTCACTAAATCACAAAGAAAGTTTGAACCAACACCTTGAGGCACACGCTTAACATGAAATTCCATCGTGTTTCCGCAACTGTAAGTGGTTGCCATGGAGTATGCCCGCGTTTCCGGTAATCCGGGAATATTGAACTCAAAGTACTGACCAGCCGTATAGACGACGTCCCCAGGTTGCTTTAATTTCAGTCGCAACACATGAATGTCAGGAGTTACAGCCACGTTGGACACGATCTCAGCCCGGAAATCGGTGATCGGAAAGATTTCGATTCCCGGTTCGACATCCTCTTCGTCTACCTCTACCACCATGTCGCCTTGGGGTAAGGTGCTGCACATGAGAATATATCCCTCATCGCGTTCAAAAGACATCAACGCGAATTCAGACACTCGGGGCATTAATTCATAATCCCCCTCCAAAACCTTGGCCTTGCAGGATGCACAAGTTCCATGGCGGCAACCGTAAGGAACCGTCATCCCGCTACGAATCGCCGCATCCAGCAACGTTTGACCGGGCCGACATAGACTCTCTCGCCCACTAGGCATTAATCGAATCATGCACGGGTCGGCTCCCACGTCAGTCATCGCCATAAACACCCTCATTCCTTTCCTCAATTCCGCGTAAGATTCCGCGTTTTTCATTTATATAATGAAAGCGCTTTATGTCATGGCAGTATTGTAGCAAGGCTCGCCCAGAGCGGATACCGTGGATTCATACGAATTTTTAGTCACAGGACCACCCGTTCAACGGGTGCCTTGATTTTCGCCCTAGGGATCAGATCACACGCCGAGGGGCGGAGGTAGTGCCGCGTCACCGATTTCTCCTGCAAGATCAGCCAACACACAGTCCGCTCATTGATACTGGCCATGTGCCCGCTCCCCGCGCCTAGACCATTACGAGGTCCTCGCACAAAACAAAGCCAGGCACGGAAAGGCCGCATTGGGGCCCTCCCGTACTTTTCGGTTATCAAGGTACGCTTATCCGGTCAACTTTTATATTAGCGAACACAGTAGCATCTTAAAATTACTTACATCAGATCGGACATAGCTTACGAGTCATGATGAAAAAAACTTTGATGACCTATTACTTGAGTAGACTGCTATTCACGCGTAAGTCTAATAAACACAAACCCAGCCCCCGCAAGGAACTGGGTTCTTGCCCACGAGGGTGGTCGTGGGTTTGCATGGTGGAGCATCAAGTGCGAAAAACGAACTCTCGAAGGCGTCATTTCTCGCTTCAATATCTTCAATCAAGCTGGCCTCAACCGTCACTGGATGATCGCTTGAATTGAATATGATCGTCATCTTGTCGTCGTACAGGTAGATGGAGTTTACAAACATGTTCACTAATGTTCTACGATACTTTTCATCATTGATGTTCCCATTCTTCAAATGTGACAGAAAGAACATGATTTCGTCCTCGGTGAGGCTGACTTGGGACAACTGCTCAACAGAAATCTGCTGTTCCAAATTCTTTCTCTCATCGTCCAGAACAGGGATATGTTCATACAATGTCTTGCGGACAGACTCAACGTCGCATTCAGCGATGGCAGCCACGATATTGTTCCTCCTTCGCTCATTTTCCTTTAGCAACCTGTTCAGTCGCTTAATGACGAATTCATCTTTCTCCTGCTCACAGAGGCGAATGACTTCTGCTGCGATTTTCTGTATGTTGGCGTCTGTTAAGAGCTTTCTGCATTCGTCCACCACAAAATTTTCGATGTAGTCCTTTTGAACCGATTTCTTGCTGCACATCTTCTTCTTCGCATTGTTGCATTTATAGTAATAATGACTCTTCCCCGTTTTGGAAGTTCCACTCACCCCCGTCATCATGTCACGGCAATGACCGCAAAAGAGTTTCGTTGTTAGAAGATACTCCATTTTTGCCTTTGCACGCGCTGGAGCCTTCTTGTTCTTTGCGAGCCTTTCGGCCACTTGCATAAACAAGTCGTCCGAAACAATTCGCGGAATACCATCATGTATCTCCGCATCCTTGTAAGTGTAAATTCCGATGTACCGTTTGTTCCTTAGCATCTTGAGCAAAGAATTTTTGTTGAACTGGACATTCCGTGATGTTTTATAATTCCGACTGTTCATATACAGGTTGATTTGCGTAACTGATTTTCCGGCAGCGTACATTTCAAAGATCATCCTAACAATCACAGCCGTCGCATCATCAACAATGAATTTTTTGTTGGCATCGACTACATAGCCCAGAGCGACATTTCCGCCCGTACTCTGCCCCTTCTTAGCATTAATGTCCATGCCCCTGCGGATTTTCTGGGAAAGTTCCACGGAATAATACTCCGCCATGCTTTCAAGCAATCCCTCCACCAGTATCCCACTGGCATCATCCGTGATATTTTCTTTGGCAGAAAAAACGCGTACACCATTCTTTTTCAATCGAGCTTTGTATATTGCTGAGTCGTACCTGTTCCTGGCAAATCGATCCAACTGATACACAAGTGCCCCTTGAAATTGCTTTTTGTGACTATCTTCAATCATGCGCAAAAATTCCGGACGATTGTCAGTAGTGCCTGACAATGCCCGATCCACATAGGTGCCGACAATCGTATACCCCTGCTTGCTGGCAAATTCTTGACACACGTTGAGTTGCCCTTCGACGGACTGATCCGTCTGACTGTGACTCGAATATCGAGCATAAATGACCACGTTCACCTTTGCTCCTCCTCATGCAAATATTCTGTAGGTTGACCACCTGTTTCTTCCCAGTGTCTTTTGCGTAATTCGATTAGCTCATTCATTTCGTCGTGATACAGATCAGCATCTTCATCCGCGATATCTCCATGAAGATAATCTAAGTATCTCAGTTCTTCATAGTCATCGTCACTAACCATCACACCTTTCCAAAACTTTATATTTTGAAATCGCTTGGATCCAGATTCGATGGCGTCTATCGTTGCATTCTTGCCAATCATTCTCATAAACGAAACAACAAAGTTATTGTTACTTTCAAGTGTTATCTTATCACCTTGAAAATTCACGCTTAACTTAGCATCGCGAATCGCATGAGCAAGATTTTTGAGTACAACTTCAGATAAAAGTTCCTTTTCCCTAAATTCTCGTACTTTGTTCAACCCGCAGAGATACTCCAACGGTTCACCCAGGATTTCGCTAATTTGAATGGCACGATCAAGCGGAGGACTAACAGGGCTATCAGGGCGCAAATAAGTCGCTAACGTACTTGTGGAAATATCCAATTCTGTCGAAAGTCTATCTCGTGTTACCTTTTTCCGTCTCATGATCTCTTTCGTTCGTTCGGCAAAGTTTGATCCTAAATCATCTGTAGCTTTCTCAATCATCTGCTATCCCTCCGCTTTATCTGAATACAGAAATTATACATCATTTGATCGCTATGTCAATCACTTAGCTCTATATTCCGCACTGTTTATGTTGTGCACAACTTATATGTTATAGAGTAGCGCGTATAACCGAGCAGTAATACAATGATTTCGTAGTTGATGCATCGATTGGCAACGAGGTGAGGCACAGTGGCGGAAGTCGAAATGTCAATTACGCAAGCTCGCCAACTGGCCTCCACCATCGTCTCCGACATAAGGGGGTATGTGGACAAGCACCCGGCGGAGTTCGATAAGTTCCGCCGGGAACAGGTAGGCAAAGGGTTGAAGCCGGGGAGTCGCGCCAGAAGTAGCCAAGAGGGGAGGAAGTAACGTGATTCGCATCGAGAACATCATTTTCACATTGGAGCAGCTTGCCAACGCCAAACAGGTACTACTCCTATCCGTGAAACCGTACAAGCTTTATTCGGATGGGCAAGTCACAGATCAGATCGGCGGGCACAGTTACGAGTGCGTAATGCCGATGGCGGGTTTCGAGAAGATCATGGTGAAAGTGCCAAACCTGCCTGCAGTAATCGCAACCGAACAGATTTCCGACCAGACGTTCGTCACTTTTGACGGGTTCAGTGGGAAGTTTTGGAGAGACCGCACTGGCAACTATCAATTGTCGTGCAAAGCCGAGAAAGCAATCCTAGTGAATCAGGGGGCATCTAAGTGATGACAAAGCTTACGCAATTGATGACGCGTATATCCGCCTCGATCTCGCGCTTGAAACAGGGCGAGGCATCTGTTGAGGACAAAGTGCTGCTGTCAGCACTTTTCCTCGCCATATTGCTACTGTTTGCACTAGTCGTGACAATTCGATTTTGGGCTGTGCCCGCGCTTGGAATTGTATTCTTCGCCTACCTGATCCTCGACGGACGCCGCTCTGCGGCGTCTCAGGGGCCCGTGTATAACTTGTACCAGTCGGCGGCCGATGAGATGTTCGCGGTGTTCTGCGAGGTATATGACCGAATCGATGCAATGCGGCCGATTGATTGTCAGGATATCCTTAGAAATCCTGACACCGCTGATCGAAACGGCATGACTTTTATTCAGTTTCGAATAGCAAAGCGTCGGAGGATCACGTATACCGCAGAAGATTTGCGCTTGTTTGGCAAGATCGTTCAAAGCCGCATCGTAGCTCGCCTAAAGGGTAACAAGGTCGCCAATATCCCAGGCATTTCGTTCGACGGAACTGTTCCCATCTTCGTCGTTGATGATGTTCGCGATGGTGTGGACAGTGTACACTTCGACGTTCTGGTTGCGGACAATGCCGAAAAGTGTGCGTATGTGATTAATTCGCAGTTTGCCGCTGCCACTACACCACCTGAACCGCCCGACTTCGATGAAGACTTTTAACCCAGTCGATGTCGCCTTGGATGCCTCGTTACTGAAGGACGGAGTTTACCACTACCGTCAATGGAGTCTGGACTCGGCCCCGCACGCAATCTGTGTCGGGCCGACCGGCTCAGGTAAAACGTCCTTCGTAAAGTTGATCATTGCACGGTTAGGCTTGCGAATAAGAAGTGCAAGTGTGCTCATCTGTGACTTCAAGGCCGATGATTTCCGTAGCCTTAGAGGATTGCCAAATCATTTCGAGTTCTCGAATTGCGTCGACGGCTTGGATCGGTACTATCGTGCCTTCCAAGCCCGTCAGAGTGGTCAGGATGACAGCCGCGACTTTCGCCTCCTTGTCTTCGACGAGTGGGCGTCATTTCTGAATCTACTTGATAAAAAAGAAGCGGATTCCGCACGGACAAAACTCTCCACGCTTCTCATGCTAGGTCGATCGTTCGGGTTCCAGGTTATCATCAGTCAACAGCGGGCGGATGCAGAGAACTTCGTCAAAGGAGCCCGCGACAACTTCGGGCTCGTGGTTGCACTCGGCAATATTAGCAAGGAGAGCGCAGCGATGTTCGGGTTCGAAAGGAACCGAATGGAGCCCGTGTCGGGGATCGGCCATGGCTACATGTTGACCAACGGAACGGACATGGCGGCCATCCAGGTGCCAAGGGTTCGAGATGTGAAGCGGATGGAGACGTACATCCGCCGTGTTGTCGCAAGACCGCTGTAGGGTCGGGAGGCGTGGGCGAAGCCCAAGAGCCTTCCGACCGCGACGCGCGAAGCGCGGCGAGTTGGCTAGGCCCAGTATTACCCTAGCCAACCTCTGTCGCATGTCGCAAATCAGGAGGTTCCGGTAATGTCCAAGGATACGCAGTCGCGGAAATGGCAGATCACTATCAATAACCCATTGGACTATGGTTTCGATCACGATCGAATCAAAGACGAACTCGGTGATCTGAAGTCTTTGGCGTATTATGCCATGGCTGACGAGGCAGGGTCTTGTCATCATACCCATATTTATGCGGCCTTCAGTTCCGCTGTCCGCTTCAGCACCTTAAAGGGTCGTTTTCCCCAAGCACATTTGGAGGTCGGGAGGGGCTCCAGCCAACAGAATCGAGACTATATCGCCAAGAGCGGCAAGTGGGAGCACGACTCGAAGCATGGCACATCAATTCCCGGCACCTTCGAGGAATTCGGTGAGCTTCCAGTTGAACGTCCAGGTGCGAGAAACGATCTGGTTGACTTGTACGATATGGTCAAATCGGGACTGACCAATTACGAGATTTTGGAGACTACACCCGAGCATTTGATTCACCTGGACAAGCTTGATCGCGTTCGGCAAACTGTCAAAGCGGAGGAATACCGTGAAATCTTTCGGGATATGGAGGTCACTTATATCTGGGGGCCAACCGGGTCTGGTAAATCCAGGTATGTAATGGAGCGGAATGGATACCGAAATGTGTACCGCGTAACCGATTATCATCATCCATTCGACACTTACCAAAACGAACCGGTCATGGTGTTCGACGAATTCAGGAGCCAAATCAAAATCAGCGATATGCTGAATTTTCTTGATGGGTATCCGCTTCAACTCCCGTGTCGCTATGCGAACCGCCAAGCATGCTATTCGACTGTTTACATCGTTTCAAATATGATGCTGGAGCAACAATACGCTGAGATTAAGTTGGAGCATTGGTCTACTTGGATGGCATTCCGGCGAAGGATCCATACAGTGCAGTATTTTCCTCACCCTGATGAGAGCAAGTTCCTCCAAGCGGCCACCAAGGAGGAACTTGATAAACTGATGCATAGAGGGGGTTGATTGCCCCCTCAGTGTTAATCGTTAATGAAGAAGCCGTATCGCCTCTACCTCGCACCAGGCCAGGAATTCCTCCTTCTCAGTGCCATTTGAAAGCCATATGCCACCCTCCGTCACTTCAGTGACAACCGCTTCCCATTCATTCGGGTATTCACCCGGTGCGCAGTACAGGGCCGACCGCAACACCACACGCACGATGTCAACCGCTGCAATCGAAGGGACTGAGCCGACGTACTTCAACTTTAGCATTCGTCCTCAACTCCGTTCATGAATGAATTTTGGCCACGAGAAAGAGGGGCGGCGGCTGCCGCCCCGCGCATGACTCACATGTACCCTAGAGCCTTCAGGCTATGAAATCGTCCATCGCCGACGACGACGTGATCCAGCAAGTCGATTCCGATAATCTTGCACGCCTCAGCCAAACGTCGGGTGACTGCGATATCCTCCGGGCTTGGCGTCGGGTCTCCGCTCGGGTGATTGTGGCCGACCAGAACCCCACTTGCGTTGCCCAAGATTGCGGGCTTTAAGACTTCGCGCGGGTGGACGATTGAAGCGTCGAGGCTTCCAATGCTGACGGTGTGAATCGACGTTACCTTATGCTTCGTGTCGAGTGTCAGCGCGACAAAATGCTCCCGATCCGCCCCTTGAAGGTACTGCATCAGTATGGCTGCCGCATCCTCGGCACATTTGATTTGCTTTGTCTCACTTGCCATCGTCCGTTCGCGGACCAACTGAATTGTGACCACCGGAATCCGATAACTCATCAGTCCTCATCCTCCCTTTGTCCGAAGCGGCCCTGTGGGCGGCTCCGCCGAGGCGGACAAATCACCGTCCCGGGAGGCTCGTTGCAAAGGGTTTAAGCGCGGTACCGGACTGAGCAATCTTCATTGAGATACATCCCGAGGGAGGATAAGGAGCGCGGCCCTTTGTAATGAGAGGGGATGGTGATAGCCTCGTTAGGGCGGAGACGATATACAGCGGAGGACAACTAAAATAAAGCGCGGTCGAAATGACCGCGCACCGCATATGTATTCTGTTAGCTCTTTTGTATGTCACGTCTTGTCGTGCAGCTTGCGTGTCCTACTGGATCGTCAGTCTTCTCGTACGGCATCGGAATCAAAGATTCTGTCCAATTCCTCGTTTGAGGTTACGCCACGCACCTTACTTCTAATAGCCACCTTCGACATATCAAGGCGATAAAAGTGGTCACGGTGGTCTGCTCCATTCTTCTGACGGATAAGCTGAATCCTGCCGACCTTATCCCAATGCTTGTCCGCGAACTTCGCCAAGCCTACCGCCTTGGGATAGTTGTCTTTGCGGCTGGGGTCGTGGGGTTCAAGAATATCAAAGACGTACCCTTGCTCGTCCTCACGGACAATGACTAAATCTGGGAACATAGGCGTAGCCACGCCACTCACCTCATAGGGTATCTCAAGCGACCACTTTTTCCGGTCGAGATTACGAAGCCACGCCACAGCTCCGTTTTCCAGTTCTTCTCTTATTACTCCGCTTTCCCAAGGATTCAGGCTTGTCTTGAAGGAACCGTCTTCAAAACAAAACAGGTGCTGGTCGTAAGCGGTGCTATCGTCGGCAATAGAAAAGTCTATTGTATCGGGCAACTCCCACTGGAGCGCAATCGGGTGGTCGGAGGCATATACCAGTTTTTCATACACGCTGCGGCGCTCTTCTTTCAGGCGAGAAATCGCTCTCTGGTTGTTCTCGTACAAATGCAAGAACAGTGCATCAGCAAACGCATTTAAGTTCTCCATTGTTTTTGTATCATTTGCCAAAACGATGATTTCAATTTTGACATCAACCGCATCGCGGGTGCTGTGCCGAATCCAATACTCCATATGCAAGCCTTCGCCCAGCACTTTGCCCGCTCTATTGAAGTAGGTTGTGATGTCGAAATCGGACAGCGGCACCATCTGCAATGAATCGTCCATCGTATAGGCGTTGTCGCCATAGTCAAACGTTAAGGTGCCAAGGGCAACCCCGGTAATGGCAGAGGATTTGTCGTCAAAATCCCCTGATTCTTTTATTTTGGTGATTTCGTCATCCATTTTCTGAAGGACTTGCTCCTTGATTTTCCGCTGGGCATCCAAATCCACGCCGTCCTGAGTCTGAGCGCGGGAGAGTCCTATAAGCCGTTTGAGCGGCGGCTGTTTCCGGGCTGCGTCAATCCGATATGTCACTAAGCCTTCCATCTCGGCGAAAACGTCTGAGTAAGCTGGATTACGCGTGAGCGAAACCAGTTCTTTGGATGTGCCGGTTTCAGCAGGAACAACTGCCTCGCTGTCACGTAGGGCATTGACTACGGTCTTGACCGTCTCTTCGTTGAAGTACGGCAAAAACAGGCTGATACTGTTCAGTTCCGCATCGGAGAGAATTCTTCTGGCAAGCGGAGTGCGAATCATGCGCCCAAGCAACTGGGCAATGTAGGTATAGTCCTGCGCACTGCGAAACGACATCATCGTTTCCGCTCGCGGGCAGTCCCATCCGGTGGACAGATTCATCTTGAAGAAGACTACCATTGCGGTTTCGTCCTCTTCAATACGAGAAGCTTCGATCTTCTGTATTTCTAGGTCGCGCACTTTGAGCGTTCCCTTATCGTTAAAAGTATGCACAGCTTCACCGGGGCGAAGTGTACGCCCGATGGCTCCTTCGAGTACGTCAATGCATACTCCGATATCCGTCCTTGTGGCTTCCCGGTCAGTGCCGTCCTCAACCTGAATCACAAGGAGTGGTTTCACAGGCCGCTCGTCCTCATGCTCGCAATATGCCAACCAGCGCGTACACTTCTGCCTCCAGTTCTCCACCGCACCGCTGAACAGAGTGATATCCGCATTAATGGCAATGTCGGGATAGTGGATAATGATTCTGTCTTTCAGCAAGCCGGAATCTCGTACGTCCTCCGGCGACACCATAATCTTTTGAATAGTGGAAGTTGTGTCCGCAATCAGCCGTTGAAAACGCTGGGGCGTGGCTGTCACACCGATTACAAGCGGCATAACGCACAAACCGTCCTCCGGACTACCCTTAATAAACTTCTGCATGATGGATTGCGCCTTGTTCTCGGCCTGTGCAGAGGCATAGGTACCCCTGTGCGCCTCGTCGATCACAACGTAGAACTGCTTCGGCTGGCGCCTGGCTGTGTTGGTGAGGGTTTCCCAGATTGTGTATTGCCTTGCGTCTGATTTCTGCGTTAGCAATTTGTCGCTGCCTAGTTTTTGAGTATTCAGGAAATAGATGCAACCGCCCTGAAAATACTCGCTGTCGAAGTTGGAATCTATGGTCACTAAATCGCGCACCCTGATTTTGTCGGACTTGCCCTCAAGTTTCAGGCGTGTCTGCTCGTTCAGTTCCGGCATGTCAGACAACCACACAAAGACGGAATCCGGCTCGAAAATGCCTTGTGCGGAACCGTAGAGGATCTCCTCAAACAAGGTGGTCATAATGATCGTCTTGCCGGAGCCTGTAGGCGCTGCGAACGAAATAACCTGTGGATTGCGATCGTTCCACATTATATGCGCCTGTGTTATCTTCTCATGTAAATCACTCAGAGCCGTTTCTTGAAACGAAAATAGTGTATCTCTCATTATAAATCCCTCCTTGCGCCGAGTACGAAGTTATCGACATAGTCACGGTAAAGCTGATAAGTATGCGCCTGCTTCATCCCGGACGACATCTCACGAAACGCTTCCTCGGAGTTTGTTACAAAGTACACAGTTCCGATATTTATAATCTGTGACAGCCTGTCCGCAAATTCAGCAAACTTTGTCTCATCGATGAGTATTGCAAAACCGTTTTCCGGCAGTATCATCATTTCTGGCTCTCCATCAACCTCAAGCTCCGGTCTGGTGCCTACCGCTCCCGATTTCAGCCAAAGGAGAGGCAGAATCTCATGGAACTGCTGTCCAAGCGTGACGCTATTTCTGTCTAGAAAATCCAGTTTGAAATATTCTACGTTGGCGGGGAAACCGTCGCTCATCGGGCGTTTCAGCGGCTCGGTTACTTGGATGGTACCGAGTTGCTCCGACACCTGCGCTTTAATTTTATTGAAGGAAGACGTTTCCTTCTCTACTATATAAAAGTCTGTCACCTGATCTTGGTCTTCCAGTGCTGCCAGCCAGTCCTCCGCAAAATCGGGGTCAAACAGCACGGAGGCGGAGTGTTTCTCTGATACGATGTACTTGCTGTCGGGCTTAACCAGTGACTGTGGAAGCTGTTGTTTTCCACCTTTGTCACGGAGTACCGCCACTATTTGCTTTTTTGTGGCTGGCGTGAGTGCCGCGGGGTTTTCCACAAAGCCAAGTTGGAAGAAGATACGGCTCTTTTCCATTGTCGCGGTCTGGTTCGTGTAATACTCGCCCGTCAGAACCGTGCCGTCACTGCGCTTACCAAGAATGCTGTACTCCGTGCGCGGCCATGTGACGCTCCGGCAGATGCCGCGACTTTCCCATTCCGGGTCGCCCGGTTGAATCCCCGTCTGGCGCAGTTCCTTTGACTCTGCATCCGATACCTCATTGTTTGTAACAAGAATGCATCGACGATGCCCGCCGTCTTCGGCGTTCAGCAAATTTACGGCGTGAAGGGTCGTGCCACTCCCTGCGAAGAAGTCAACGATGAGGGCTTCTCTGTTATTGCGAACCACAGCAGCGATTGCGTCTTTGGTTGAGTATATCGACTTAGGGAACGAAAACGCTCTTGACTGCCCTACAATGCTAGAAACCAAGTCAGAGCCATATGCTCCAGCGTCATGATAGGAACGATGCCACACTGTTTTGATTACACGAGTATCGTCTCTTGCATATTCAATGTTAACTACATGCGTTATCGGATCGTGATCCACAATTCGAATGCCGCCTCGTTCAATCTGTTGCTGATTTGGCTGGCTGATATATGATATTCCCCAAGTTTTACGCTGCAAATCATATTTTCCACAGGCTACATAACCTTTGGAAATAAGGTCATTTAGTGTGTCGCTACCAACACTCCACCTACCAAGAGAACCATCTCTTCTGATAGGCCATGCGACATCATATCCATCAATTTTCTCGCCCAGCGCTGGTGCTTGTGTTATCGGCAGGAATTTTCCAGCCCTGATAACAGTCTGACGCTCGTTGTCGATTAGCACAGGATAAAACATGCTTTCACGGTCGCTTCGTTGTGCGTCTGTACCAGAGCGCAGCAAGCCTTTCCATCGAGGCTTCCTATTGTAATTAGGAGGATTGAGCAGATTATCGTCGCTGTCAGCAACATATGCATCAGGGGCAAAGCAGTACACTACGTATTCCTCAACTCGCGAAAAGCGTCCCTGAGTAACCCCTTTCGGGTTTATCACAGCGGTTGCCATTTGGATATAAAACTCTGGAAATAGCTGTTCTAACAGAACTCGAAGGTGATGCACTTCGTGCTCATCAATAGTGACGATGAGGATACCAATGTCCGGATTGAGAATCCTCTTCGTAATTCTCAATCGCTTCTGCATCATCGACAGCCACTTGCTATGCCGCCAACTGTCGGAAGAATCTACATAGTCATTGTTGTATTTCCAGTCCCTCGCGCCTGTGTTGTAAGGCGGGTCTATGTATACGCAGTCAACCTTCTGGGGATATAAGTACTCTAAAAGCTGGACTGCGTGGTAATTGTCCGCTTCAATCAATGTGTGCCAAAGGCTGTCGTCCGGTGCGTTCTCCACCTTGTCAATCGCCGTAAGTGTGGGAAAAATTGCCTCGCCAAACTGTGCGACAGGCACTAAATTGATGAGGGCAATCTCCGTAGTTTCCCCGGTTTCTTTGCGTAAGCAAAGAGCCATATCTTCACTAACCTTCAAAACGGTATAGACATCGTTGACTGGCCCGCTTTTCAATGCTGCGGTTGTACCTCGGCGAACGGGTACACCATACAGCGGAGTGCATTCGGGGATATGCTCCTCAAAAACCAGCCCGAATTTCTTATTTTTATTCAAACAGTCAAATTCCCGAGTCAGCCGTTCCCGGAGTGGTGCGTCGGTTATTTGCCGCAAAAGGTCGTTGATTGCTGCCATGTTCAACCTCGCTTCATTACTCGTTATTAAACCAAATCGTCTCTGCAAACCCAATCCGAAAAAACCCATATTTGTTTCTCTTTGTGGGTGTTGGATCAAGAGTGTCATGAAATTGAAGATTGGATTTAGATTTTGTGATTGTTCAGAATTTGTTCAAATAATTTTCCATTTGACTCACAAAAGATCAGCTATTAGTACGATAAACTGCGCAGTTTTTTGCTTAGTTCAGCGACATTCACTTTTCTACTCCTCAAAATATAACACACAACTCCTATAGAAGCGACGTCAACTCCCCCATTTGCATCCTCCATCTATGGAGTTTCCTGTACATCATCCGACTAGCGATGATATGTTCTAGATGAGTGAGCAAAGGCGCACTTTAAATGAAAAAGGGAGGAAGAATAATGTCTAGGTCAGGTCGGATGCTTGTAAAGGAACCGAGAAAACTCGCACATATTCGCCGCGTACCGCAAGGTGTTGAGACAACAAGGGCCATTTTCAATCGCGACAAGTATTTCCCTCCGCAAGCGGGAAATGGAGTACTTGGTGATGTGGTTTTGAACTACGATAAGACAGCGGCGGAAAGAGGGGAACCATTCAATTTTCGGGTAGGTGGTGCCTCGCAATCATCTGCAACTGATGTTTACGGCGTGGCTTTTTTCGTCGCCATTACAGCAGATGGTGTTGTGGGGTCACTTTCGGATGAACAAATTGAGGATATTTGTACGGTCTACGGTATTCAACTGGCAGCGAAACATCGTCGCATCTCTCCTTCTCGTAAGTCCACCACGCCTACTCCGCCATACAATCCAGATTATGATCCGGATAAGGGAGAGATGAGACTTGTCTGTGGTATACCCATGGAAGTTCATGATTACGTGCCCCAGCAAATAAAAGAGTTAAATGATGCCGTCAACGAAATCCTAGCCGAACACGGACTGTCGTTAGAGGACTTAAAAGATTAAAACACCACATTACAGATAAGCCGCCTCATTCACGGGGCGGCTTTGTCAATTAAAAGGATAAGTCACTGAACATTATGCCGTCGACTGGTATTGAGAATGCACACCACATTGTCTCGCATATTTCTCAATCACTTTTTTATTTCATATGTACTATGACTTCAGTCAATACCAATATGACCAGAACAATGATGCCTATAGGTAGATAGAACCATTTTTCTGACGGTGACCAAAAGCAATTCCAATATCGTAAAGCATCATCATTTTTCATCCAAACCGCATCTTTGTTCAGTCGCAAGTCAAAATCAATTTGGGCATTTTCTGACTTTCGAATGTAGTTAAACAAGGCCCGATACTGCCTTTCCATTTGTAAGTAATAGGTGTCTAAAAACCAAAATATTAGGATGGGCACAAAAGCGATCAAAATGTAAGTTTTATCTGTCAGAGCACTCGAAAGAGCCAATATCCCGGCCACTAATGTGACCGTCCACCCCTTCAATGCAAACGAGTTAGACCCCATACGTGTAATGACACCTTGGATCATTTCTAAGTATCGAATCGCATTTTCGTCGATTTGGGCAAATTTCCTCATGTATTGTTTCTCCTTATCTTTGCTTATAGCTTTCGGTAAGAAACTGGAGTCCCTTTATTTTATACAACCGATCCAGGTATTCGAAACAGTTGTTCTGTCGTCCAACTTCCCATCGGGTTAGATCACCATCATTTAACTCGTGAAGATGACTTAGGTCTAACTTGTAATCAATATTCAGAACTTTGTCTTCAGTAAATATTTTAGCCATCTTTAATGATTTTTTTATTATTTTATCACGGTGTTCAGATCGACTTTTTCGTCTAACCAACTGAGTCATGGCAATTTCATGATATATCCATGGTGACCTAGTTTGGTTTTTTATAACGTCTGCCGTCGATATCGACTCCGGGGTTTTAAGGAATATAATGCATTCCGTTTGGTCAATCATCTGAGTTAACGCATTGGCCAACATCATATGAACATGACTTGTGGAATAATTTCTTAAGTTATAATCATATGTGTATTCTCCTTTGTTTTTACAATATTCGTTATCTATTTCCTTTAACAGGTCATTCGCATATCCCCATACACAAGAGTCTATAAAACACTCTAGGCCAAAGTGATGATTTAAATACCCTGCGAATCCAATGGCCAAGTCTTCATTTTGGTGCGAATGCGAAATGAAAATGTTAGCATCCACGCCCGGAAACCAATTTTCTTGCATTTCTGTTCCATTTAAACTTTTACCGTCTGGAAGTAGGAATTCATCTAGTTGCCGCTTAATCTGTGCCTTATGCTGCTTAAAAAGTTTCTCAGCTTCTATTTTGTGCTCTCTGAATTTCTGGTTAGTTTGAAAATCAAACCCTGTAAACATAGTATCATCCTCGCTTTTCCTCTTATTCCATGAATAGTAGTTCTAATATATAACAAACATATCGTTGCACAGACTATAATCTCCTTGCTGCGCTTGCCACGAGCCTCGACCGGATGGGAAAGGCATACCGAAGAAATTACAGGCTACCATCACGAAATAAACATCCTCGTCAACTGTTAACACGATACTCCGAATACCCAAAATAAAAATGGGCTCAGCCAGAAATGACTTTTGGAAAGCCCACTTTTATTAAAACCAGATTGTTACCGCCAGTCCGAACATCAGATAAACTGTGTTCGTTTTTTGCTTTGTTGGTGGAGGCGAGGGGAATCGAACCCCTGTCCGAAGATCTCGCTACAATCACATCTACGGGTGTAGTCGCTGATTTGAGGTTCACCGAGAGACGCGCGCAGCGACGCGCTCATCAGACGGCTAGCCCGCAATTTGTTTCGCCGGTGGACCACGGGCGGCTGCCCCGGCTATCCCACTAAGTTTTCGCCGCTACGTCATCATGGGAGAATGACGTACCGACGTCGCACAACTGCTATTAGGCAGCCAGTGCGAGGTTGCTGCTTGTGAAGGTGTTACGTTTGGTTTTTGCGTTTGTGTTTAGGTCCGCGTTTTTAACGTGTGCGCAGCCCCACGACCCGCCGATCATGCTCGAACAATCCCCGTCGAATCCAGAACGCCCCCATGAGATGTCAGTGATCTGACGTATCGTTTATCATATCACAGACTCGCGATGAGTAACAGAGGTGGATTCTGGCGCGGCTGTGCCCTATATCCGGGATAACCGCTGAGCGGATCCCGATCCTCATACAAAATCGTCGGTGCCATCTGTGCCTCAATTGATCCGGACACCGCTGTTTTTTTCCTGATTCTCCGTGTTTGCGCGGCGATGGACAGACGAAAGTCTGCGGGTCTATTCGATGCGCCTGTGCTGCTCCGCGCTGTCAGCCCTTTTGCCGTTCACGAAACGCACGCGCGATTTCGCGGTCCGCATCGCGTTTGGCGATGGCATCGCGCTTATCGTAATTTTTCTTGCCGCGCGCAAGAGCCAGCTCGACCTTGCAGAAACCGCCTCGCAAATACAGCCGCAACGGTACCAGAGAGTACCCCTGTTCTTTGGTCGCACCGATCAATTTGCGAATTTCGGAACGATGCAGGAGCAACTTGCGAGCCCGCAACGGATCGTGGTTGAATCGGTTTCCGGCTTCATAGGGGCTGATATGTAAATTATGTAAATAGACTTCTCCGCGCTCAACTCGGGCATAACTATCCTTGAGATTCGCTTTGCCAGAACGAATGGACTTGATCTCAGTGCCAGTCAGTGCGATTCCGGCGTGAAACGTTTCTTCAATGAAGTAGTCATGGGTGGCCTTTTTGTTTTGCGCGACAGTCTTTTCGCCAGGCGGGCCCCCGACAGCCGCTCCACGTGCCTTACTGCCAGACGCACCACCCGCGGTCCTACTGCCAGACGCACCGCCAGCGGTCCTACTGCCCGACGCACTAGCCTTGCCCTTGAGCGTCACTGCACTCGTACTGATCGCCGACACAGCGCCCGTACTGACGGCCCTGTCGCCAATGCCGGGCTTCTCATTCGGAGTCGCACTCATTAACGCGAATTGACGCATATCGCACCTCCAATTAGTATGTCACATTTGCGAAGTTCGGCGATATTGTGTTGCATTATTTGCGATTTCCGTATACCCTATAAGTGACATCAAGCGAATATTACACCACATAAGGGCAAAATACTCCCAACAGGACAGGAGGGTCTTTCATGATTGATGCTTTGCTTTCCGATCGACTTGATTCCACACTGCGGTCTTCCCATACGTATTATAACCTGTCCACCCCTGAACTCGTGGAGTTGGCCCTGCAACGCGACGAAGCAGTGTTGACAAACGAGGGTGCGCTGTGCGCCACTACGGGCAAATTCACGGGTCGTTCACCCAAGGACAAATACATCGTGGCGGATTCTGACAGCGAATCTCGTGTGCACTGGAGCCAAGTGAATCAAAAGATTGACGAAGCCGTATTCCTTCGCCTCTACAATCAGGCGCTTGAAAAGATTGCAAATTCATCGACATTCGTGTTCGACGGGTTCGCCTGCGCTTCTGATCATGCGCGGTTGCCCATTCGCATAGTTACCGAATACGCCTGGCACAACTTGTTTGCGCACCAGTTGTTTATCCGCCCGAGCCAAGAGGAATTGGCCGTGCACACGCCCGCGTTCACCGTTATCGATCTGCCGTCTCTAAAAGCAGATCCGGTTCGTGACCATACGCACTCCGAAACATTTATCTTTGTGTCGTTCCGTCATCGCCTCGTGCTTATCGGAGGAACCGAATACGCCGGCGAGATCAAAAAATCGATCTTCTCAGTCCTCAATTATCTGTTGCCAAATCGAGGAATTTTGCCAATGCACTGTTCGGCCAATAAAGCTGCGGACGGCGACCAAGTGGCACTGTTCTTCGGTCTCTCCGGCACTGGCAAGACCACTCTGTCCGCCGACCCGACCCGACAGCTTATCGGTGACGATGAGCACGGCTGGGATGATGGCGGAGTGTTCAACTTTGAAGGTGGGTGCTACGCCAAATGCATCGGTTTGACGGAAGCGGCCGAACCACAGATCTGGAGCGCGATTCGCTTTGGAACTGTCCTCGAAAATGTTGCCATTGACCAGCACACTCGCCAGGCCGACTACGCGTCCGCAGAATTGACTGAGAACACGCGCGCCGCGTATCCGATTGAGTATATCCCAAATGCGCTGTTGCCAAGCAAGGCCAGTCATCCTGCTGTCATCGTTTTCTTGACCGCGGATGCATCGGGCGTCTTGCCACCCATCTCCAAACTGACGAACGAACAGGCGATGTACCACTTTCTCTCGGGTTATACAAGCAAGTTAGCTGGCACCGAACGCGGAGTCACGTCGCCGGAAGCGACATTCTCGGCTTGCTTTGGCTCACCATTTCTTCCCCTTCATCCCATGACCTACGCGCGGATGCTCGGACAAAAAATCGAGCGCCATCATACGGCTGTATATCTGGTCAATACCGGCTGGACCGGCGGTCCTTACGGCGCTGGGGCGCGCATGAAGCTCTCCTATACGCGGACAATGGTGCAAGCAGCGCTGTCAGGCGACCTGGACCATGTCGAGTATATCGTAGAACCGAACTTCGGTCTGTCCATACCAACCTCTGTAACTGGCGTGCCAGACGATGTGCTGCAACCGCGCGCCACATGGAGCGACCCTGCCGCTTACGATCTGGCTGCGCGCGAACTTGCGATGCGATTTCGGGCCAATTTTGAAAAATTCAGCAGTGTTCCCGAGCATGTTCGGGAGGCAGGCCCAGCAGTACGGTAATTCTCACCACGTCCATTCATACTTAGGATTCGCGGTATGGCCCTCCTGCTATACCGCCTTCCTGCCATCTGCCGGTATTTATCGGCTGTACAGGCATGGTCCGTTATATTCCTCCATACCCGTGATCTATGCTTCTTTGGCCGCCATCTGCCGCTGTACTTCCGCGAGGGTGGGCATGGCCGCCATGGCGCCCTGTCGAGTCACACTGATCGCTGACGCATGGATGGCAAAATAGAGGTCCGCAGCCCACTCATCAGCGGATTGCCTCTGCAAATTCCTTACATCCGCACTGTCCATACTTAAGCGAAACAATAACGCGCCGATGAACGCATCACCTGCACCCGTCGTATCCACCACCTGCATACGCGGCGCCTGAACCATCACAGGCGAACCCCACTCTCGATGCAACACCATAGCTCCGCGTGCTCCAAGTGTGCATACGCAAATTCCAGGTATTCGATCGGCCAACGCACGAAGGGCCGCAACCTCGGCGTCCGTTGCTACATCGTGGTCCGTCGCCGCCTCGTGGCCCGTTGCCGCCTCGTGGCCCGTTGCCGCCTCGTGGCCCGTTGCCGCCTCGTGGCCCGTCGCCCCCTCGCGGCGCACATCCTCGCCACCCGCGTCCGCACCTTGGTGCGCCCCCAGTTCCTGACTGCCCTGATGCTCCCCCGGTTCCCGACGCCCCTGGCCATCCGCCGCCCGATCACCCTGCTCACTGAGCCACAGTAGCTCGTCTAGGTTCACCTTCACAATGTCAGCCTGCGCGAGCGCCTCTTCACACCACTGCTTCGCCTGCTCGAGCGCATCTGGTCCGCTCCAGAAAGCAGGACGCAGATTGACGTCAAAACTGAGCCATCCCCCGGCAGACCTTGTCCGCGCCATCAACTCGAGCAACGTCTGCCGGATCGGGAGCGCTGCCAACGCATTGGATACAAAATGCAGCACGGTTTGCCCATCGATGTCTGCATTTGCCACGTGTTCAGAAGACAGCAGCACGTCGGCGCCTGGATTCCGCACAAAAAAGTAATCCGGTTCACCCTTGTGTCGCGCCACGAATGCGAGCGTGGTACTGTATCCTGGTATAGCTCGCGCATGTCGGGTATCGACCCCATAATCAGCCAATGTCCGCAGCAGAAACTCTCCAAAAGGATCCCCGCCCACGCAGCCGATCATCCCGGCATGACCGCCCAGGCGAGCGATTGCCACCGCCACATTGGCAGGTCCGCCACCGGGATTGCGCGCAAATGCCGTAGCCTCCCCCACGGGTACATTCACGTCCAGTGCGGTAAAATCGATCAATGCTTCACCCACAGCCATCACTCGTCGCACACGTATACACCCCTATCAGACTGTCTCATCGATCCTCTGCACTAACCGCGGAACCTTCCCAAAGGAACAGCGACCACCCAGCATCCTCCAAGCCGTGTGAGGACTCTCCGCTTCATTTATAATGGAAAAGCATATCGAGAACACAGTTGTGCCATCAATAGCTCAGGCGGACACCCGCGACTGACACGTTCATTATAGATCGGAGTTGTGCAGGGCATGTCCAACCAGGATCAATCCCTCTTGACCGTTGTGGCCCAATTGGCCAACCACTTTGATGAATATTCAATCCCCTACACCATCGACGGCTGTGCAGGCCTTGTACTGCTTGGCGTGGATGTCAGCTGCGTCGACGCCATTGACGTTTTGATCCAATGGGATCTGCTTCAGACGGCGCATGCCAGGTTTCGCCAGTACAATCCAGGCGCGATTGAAAGCGGGCGCGGGGAGGCCGAATTTTCGTTCCTCTTCCATACTGTGCTGGTCCGCATTCGCTGCGCATTCAACACGGTCATCGTGACAGACCCCGACCGTGTCGCCATCACCTTCGAGAAACAGACGCTTTGGGTACGTTCCATCGAAGCCTACAGATCCGACAACACCCTGCCAGACGCGTGGCAAACCGCGATCGGCGTCCGACTGCAAAGCATGCAGTCCTCCATGAATGCGCAAAATAGGGTCGCCTGGACTCACAGCGCTTATGCAGCATGGACGAGTCGCTACGGTACTCCTCGTGAGGCCGCGGAACGCATCCACAAAGATCCTGAAGGCCGACTGTTGCCGTTCGGTGTCTATTTGGGTGAATTGCGCGGCCAGCGAGTGATCAATCTGCTCGGCTCTCACGGCAGCAAGGCGGTGGCCATGGCGGTGCTCGGCGCTTCTGTGACCGTCGTCGACATATCTTCCGAGAACGCCCGATACGCCAGCGAACTAGCCGAAGCCGCAGGCGTCGCCATCAACTATATCGTAGCGGACGTACTCTATCTACCGCAAGAGCATCGGTCACAAGATTATGATGCTGTTGTCATGGAACTGGGAATTCTGCACTATTTCATCGATTTGGCGCCGCTGGCTCGCATCGTTTCCGATGTTCTCAAGAGCGGCGGACAGCTCGTCCTGCACGATTTTCATCCGGTATCAACGAAACTGATCACTTCAAAGGGGCATAAGCACAAAGTGACCGGCAATTATTTTTCCTCCGCGTTGGAGGACACCGACGTGGCGTATGCAAAATATGTTGAACAGGACAGTCACAAAGTCCGCCTCCGCAAATGGACATTGGGTGAAATCGTGACTGCGTTCGCGCATGCTGGCCTGCGTATTGTGCTCCTGCATGAAGAACCGAATCACAAAATTGATGACATCGGCATCCCCAAGACATTTACGTTGGTCGCAGAAAAGTTGTGACGCGAGTATGTCTGGAGACGATGACGGTCCTGCCCCGCAAGGTTCCGCACAGCCCTGCACAGCCCTGCTGCAAAGCCCTGCACAGGCAATGCTAAACGGGGCGCCAGCCATGAGGCGCGCCGCTCAGGCAACGGCGGCGACATCAGGGGCGGCGACGACGATGGGCCTTATCCTTCACAGGGGCGCCGACTGTCACTTCGATATCCTGCAACGCCTGACGCTCGCGCTTTTTCCGTTCGGCAACGACACGCCTCGCCTCCATGTCCTGCGAATAACCGCCTGTACTCGGCAACATAGGCCCCGGTTGTCTGGATGCACCTGTGCCAACCGATGCTGGCGCGCGCCCTGAGGCCGATATCCCGGAACGTAGTCTCCTGCCTGTGATCGAGGTCGAAGCGTCAGTCCGCTTTGCTCCGCGACTTGGAGTCGCTCCACGCGCATGTTCACCGCCGTCGCGTCCACCCGCTCTCGCGCCGGACCTGCCGCCCTTGCGGCCTCCGCCGAAGTCTGCCTTACGCTCACCGTCCTCGCGTCCGCCCGCTCCCGCGCCGGACCCGCTGCCTTTGCGTCCTCCGCCGAAGCCTGCCTTACGCTCACCGCCGTCGCGTCCACCCGTTCTCGCGCCGGACCCGCCGCCCTTGCGTCCTCCGCCGAAGCTTGCCTTACGCTCACCGTTCTCGCGTCCGCCCGCTTTCGCTCCGGACCCGCTGCCCTTGCGCCCTCCGCCGAAGCTTGCCTTACGCTCACCGTCCTCGCGTCCGCCCGCTTTCGCTCCGGACCCGCTGCCCTTGCGGCCCCCAGTGTAGCCAGTCTTGCGGCGTCCGCCGAAGTCTGTCTCATGGGATTCATCGTCGATCCATGTCGGTTCGTCACCCTGGAGCTTCGCCACAAGCGCGAAGTCTATCGATAAACTCTCCTTACTGGCACTGAGGATTCGCACGCGCAGGCGATCTCCGATCCGGTACACGCGCTTCATGCGCTCGCCAATCAGCGCGTGCAGCTTCTCGTGGTAATGATAGTAGTCGTCATCGAGGTAGCTGACATGGATCAAGCCCTCGACGGAATTGTCCAACTGTACGAACAGTCCAAATCCGGTCACACCCGAAATCATGCCGTCAAACTCTTCACCGACCTTGTCCAGCATAAACTCGATTTTCTTGACCAGATCTGTCTCCCGTTCCGCGTCGACCGCCGTCCGCTCCCGCTCACTCGACTCTGCGGCGACTTCAGGCATGATCGCCTGCAGATACGCATACCGTTCTTCCGACAGCGCACCCTGCGCAATCACTTCCCGAATGACCCGATGAATCATCAGATCCGGATAGCGCCTGATCGGACTGGTAAAATGTGAATAGTACTCAGCCGCCAGACCGAAATGGCCCAGACTTTCCGCCGCATAACGCGCCTGCTTGAGGGAGCGCAACATAACGTGACTGACCACTACTTCTTCCGCCCTGCCCCGTACATGCGTAAGCAGATCCTGGAGCGCCCGCGGATGGATGTTGCCGGCCGCCTTCAGGTGGTAACCAAAGTTGTGTACAAATTCGTTCAGCAACACCATCTTTTCGATCGCGGGCGGTTCATGAACACGATAGAGAAACGGTACTTCCATCCAGAAAAAATGCTCAGCGACCGTCTCATTGGCGGCCAGCATGAACTCTTCAATGATCATTTCCGCGATACCGCGTTCGCGTTTGACGATGTCCAGCGGCTTGCCCCATTCGTCAACCTTGATCTTTGTCTCGGTGAAATCGAAGTCGATGGCGCCCCGTTCCATACGTCGCTGGCGCAGCCGAAGAGCGAAAGTTTCCATGTCGCGAAACATGGGTGCAAGGTCTTGATACCGCTCGGCTGCCTCTGCATCCGTTCCGGCAAGAATGTCGCGCACCGCTCCATACGTCATGCGCTCACTGGAACAGATCACAGACGGATATATTTCGTGGCGAACAAGCTCAAGACTTGGCGACCATTCCATGTCGCAGGTCATCGTGAGACGATCCACCTGCGGATTGAGCGAACAGATCCCATTGGACAGGCGCGGCGGCAGCATCGGTATCACGCGGTCGATCAGATACACGCTGGTGCCCCGGGTAAGCGCCTCCCGATCCAGAGCGGATCCCTCACGCACATAATAGGATACGTCGGCAATGTGCACACCAAGCAGATAGTTGCCATTGGGCAACCTTTTAAGATGGACCGCATCATCCAGATCCTTGGCGTCAGGTCCATCGATCGTGACAACAACTTCCCCGCGCAGATCCCTGCGCCCCTCCAGATCGGCCGCTGAAAGCTCATGCGGGATGCGCTCTGCTTCCTGCAAAACATCGTCAGGAAATGTTTGCGGGAGTCCATATTTGCGTACAATCGACAGGATATCGACGCCTGGGTCATTGGGAAAGCCGAGGATCTCAACCACCTTTCCATTGGCGCTCTGTCTTGCAACAGTGGGGTATTCGGTAATCTCCACAACCACCTTTTGTCCGTCCACCGCCCCCAGGAGATCCTCGCCAGCGACAAATACATCCTGCGTCAAATGCTTGTCGTCGGGCTGGACGAATCCATAGCCGATATGCGTCGACAGCACGCCCACGATCGTGTGGTGGGCGCGTTTCAACACGCGAATGATTTCGCCCTCTTGCCTTGCGCCGCCCGTTCCCTTGATCGGCCGGACGAGCACCCGGTCGCCGTCCATGGCGTCTGCGAGATCCGCGGCGGCGATGTAAAAGTCGGACAGAGAACGATTCAGAGGAATCGCGAAACCGAACCCGCGCGCCTTTACCTGCAGACGCCCGACAATGAGATCCATCCGTTCCGCTGCGCCGTACCTTTCTGTGCGAGTGCGCACGATCACGCCTTCCTCTTCCATGCGAGCGAGCAATTCCTTTAACCAGGCGCTGTCAGGGGTGTCGCGCACCCCAAAAGTCTCTTCCAATTCCGCAAATGTCAGCGGACGATAGGCTTTCTCGCGCATAAATTCGAGCACTGCCTGTTCTTCTATCACACTAAGACTCCCTTTCAACACGGCGGATCAGCGCCAACGCATCCGCCCAGACCTCTTTGCGGTCCACATCAACCGGCAACATGTGACCAGACCGCTCATACCATCTGATTTCTTTACTTTCACTGCCGACATGATCATAGATATACTGTGCACTCGAGGGCCGTACAGTCATGTCGTAGCGCGCCTGCTGCACGAGAATCGGCGTCCGGAGAGAGCCAAGTTCATCTCTGACAATATTGCGCAGCCTTGTCAAACTGCGCACCGCGCGCAGCGGCATGACATCGTAGCCGCCCAGATACTGACTGACTTCCGGATTGCGCGTGGATCGTCCCGCGTGTACAGGTTTGAAGAGACCGATCACGGGGGCCAGCCGCGCCCCCCAATTGACAAAGTGGATGGGAGTGCACACACTCACCACGCCTGCCACTTTGTAACGATTCGCCAGATATACGGCAATCAGACCTCCCATGGAATGTCCGACCACAATGATGCGATCTGTCGAGGAGGACAGATCCGTATACGCGTTGTACGCCGATTGAATCCAGTCGATGTAACTGGTGCGATTCATCTCTTCCACAGTACTGCAGTGACCCGCCAAAATGGGTACGGTTACCGAATACCCCTCCTGCGCGAGATGCTCTGCGAGCGGGCGCATTTCTCCCGGAGATCCCGTGAATCCATGAATCAGCAACAGACCTGTGCGTCCGCCCTTGTGAACATACGCTTCCCGATTCCGTTCCCGAGTCTGCATCAGCGCCCTCCGATCTGGTTGTGGATGAAATCCCTACAAGTATCACAACATAAATGCGCATCCGACGCAAACGATGAAGGAGGGGTACGATGCGTCACACCTTTGCCCATTTTGCGATCGCCTTCATAACAGGCGCGATGACCGCGCGCTTGTTGCGCGAGTACCTGCACCAACTGACAGAGAGAGATGACAATCCCCACCACTTCAGTATGGACAATGAACTGTTGTCTCACCCAGCGGCCGACACTCGACCCAGATCAGGCGCTTCCCAGGGCAGAATGGACTTCGCCAGAGACGCCCATATCGACCAGCAGGCGCTCATCCATTGTCCAGTCGGCGCATCAGTCTATATCGGTTCGAAGAGTCGTATTGAGCGAAGCGCTGCACTGCTATGCGCCATTCAAGATATCTCGACACACACTGACATATCGGCGCCGCACCCAGGACTAGCCTACGTGACGGTTTCAGGTCAGGCGTATACGATGTATGTGGGAGAACGCGTCAGCATTGAGGAGGGAGCGCAGATCATCGGTCCTGCACTGATCGAAACGGACGCCTGGATCGGTCCTAATGCGATCGTACAGCGCGCCTGCCTGCGCCAGAACTGCGTTGTCGATGCCGGCGCATTTGTATCGGGAGTTGAAATTCCTGCCGGGCGCTACGTACGCGCCGGACAAGTGGTCAGGAACCAGTATGAAGCGGACTTGCTGCCGTTTGTCGCGTCACCCGGTGTCAGTGGGACCCCACACGCGTCCGTGCGGTGGGTGCAGTGAAGCATTGCCGGCCCTTATCGACTTTATATCGATCCTACGCAAAGTGCCGCCCATGGGCGGCACTGAAGTCTGGGTCTGGAGTACCGATCACCATCTGGCGACCCACGTCCATCAGGAGTGGCTAACCATCCAGGCAATCCAGATTCCGACACCGTAAAAAAGCACCGCTATAACAATAGTGGTCTTGGCCAGCAAAGGATCCGTGCCTTTGTTTCGGCGCGAATTCCCCACCTCGTTTCCGCCCCCCGTAATGGCGCCAAGTCCTGCACTGCGACCCGATTGGAGGAGAATGACCGCGATGATCGTTATGGCAATGATCACGAGTATGATCTTGGCCGCCGTCAGCACACGTACTCACCTCCACATGCAATCGAAGCCAGTATAGCATATTTGTCCAACCGGCGGCAACTCGACGCTCGCAACCTCGCATCGCTCCTTGCGTCATCGCGTCGCGTCATCGCAACTCGCTGCCCACTGTGCTGCCCAGGGTGCTGCCCGACGGGATAGGATGTTGTGCCCGCTCTCAAACACGGCGGCGCCGAACTCGCTCGGGCACAACATCCTATCCCGTCTCAGCCACCTTAGTGTTTGCGTCTTAGGCAGCGTAACGGAGCAGTCGCATCCTCGCTCTGGTGTGCTAGAATGACAAGTGGCAGAGGAATGAACTCTCCCGTCACTAAACGCCTCGCGTTTTGGTGAGGGGCTGGTTCAAAAAAGTGAGGCTGCTTGATGACTACAGTAACCGCGTCGAACCGGTTTTCCCTCTCGGTATATTTTCTTTTTGTGGAAGCCCTCTTTATGAATATGGGTTTCTTCATGCTCATTCCCATGCTGTCCATCCATTATCTATCGCTCGGCATGACCGCCCTGTTTGTGGGGAATCTCTATGCGGTTCGCATTCTGTCGCAACAGGGGTTGCAGCTCTTTGGCGGCGCGATCGCGGATCGCGTTCCCTATCGGTATGTGATTTTGGCGGGCTGCCTGATTCGCTCCGTAGGTTTCGCTCTGTTCGCCCTGATTGCAGCCGGGCCGTGGCTGTATGCGGCGGCCATCCTGTTTGGCGTCGGCGGTGCGCTGTTTGGACCGGCTGGAAACGCGGCGCTGGCTTCCCTCGTGCCTCCTGAATTGCAGGCGCGCGCCTTTACCATCCGCCAGGCCACGAGCAACATAGGCACCACAGTCGGTCCTGTGCTCGGCGCGTTTCTCGTCTACGATCACTTTAATGCGATTTGCTGGATAGCGGGAGCCATATTTACGGGTATCGGAATCCTTAGCGTTGTTCTCTTGCCCAATCAGGCGCCATCCGACAACAAACCCACGCTGTGGCGTGGAGTGCGCGCGATTGCGGGCAACCGTGTGTTTATCCGATTTATCATTCTGTTCATGGGTTACTATCTGATCTATCAGCAAATGTACATCGCCATCCCGGATACTCTGACCGCGCTGCATGCGCCAAAAACGGCGCTGGGGGAACTTTTCAGCCTGGAAGCCATCCTCGAGATCGTGGTGTCCTATCCGGCCATCGCATTTATGAACAGGTACGCCCATCGGTGGACCGCTCCCAAACTCATGGCGTTTGGCATGTATGTCATGGCGCTGAGTTGGCTCCCCCTCATCCTGCACGTCAACGTGTTAGGTATCCTGGCCCCGGTAGTCGGTCTTTCCATCGGTTCGGTGATCACGATACCCAACCGACAGACCTATACGGCGCTGCTGGCAGATCGGCCATACCTTGCCACGTACTTCGGCGTCGCTTCTCTCTCTATGGCGGTCGGCGCGTCAGTCGGGGCCAGCGGCGGCGGACTGCTGATGCACGTCGCGTCGCATCCTCTCGGCTTCATCGCGTCGCCGCCGGCTCTTGTGTTCGCGCTCATTACACTGATTTCCGGCTATTTGCTCTCCCGGCTGCCCAGCCCGTCTCCGCCGCTGGACTCACCCGGATATACGGGATAGACTGTCATACCTGAGTTTTACGAAGCAAAATCTCACTTGCACGGCACCATCAGCAGGATGAAATACCCGCTTGGCCGGGATCGTATACTGTGCCGAGGCGAGTTCGGCGCAGCCGTGTTTGAGCAGCGGCACAGTATACGATCCCGGCGGGCAGGGAAGGTATTTTCCGGGACAGTTCCTTCGCAAGCGTCACATCGGGCGCCCCACAAACGGCTGGGCCGCAAGCGTCGGGTCTGCCGCCAGTTCCGCGTCCCGTTGCGCCCGAAACTGCACGATGCCCTCCAGACGGCGGCCGTGAAGCGGATATAGATACAGAGCCACGAGAGCGACAAGGATCGAAGCAAGGGGAACGATGCTGAGCATGGCATGCATGCCCGCCAGCGCCTGGGGCGCCTGATTGATGCGATCAGGCACATAGCCCGTCCGGGTAAACACCTGCGCCATGACGATCGCCTGAAGGGTAACGCCAAACCGGATGATGAAGCCCTGCACACCGTAGTACATGCCCTCTCGCCGCGCTCCCGAGCGCATCTCATCTTCATCGATGACGTCCGAAATCAGAACGTCCAGCAAGATGAGCATGCCGGCCAACGCGGCTCCAAGCGGCACCATGGCGATCCATGCGGCTGTAAACGTTCTCACGAAAGCATACGGAATCAGGGCCACGCCAAATATGGCGACTGCCGCCATCATGGCAACGCGCGCGCCAGTACGCCTGGTGATCGCGCTCCACACGTATACGAATGGCAAAGCCGTAACGAACAGCGTACCAAGCAGGATCGTCGTTTCCCCGTGCGTTGCGTGAAGAACGTACTTGGTGAAAAAAGGCATGACGGCGGGAATCAGAACAAATGGAAATTGGATAAAGAAACTGGCGACGACATAGGGAACGAAGGATCGATTCACAAACGTCAGGCGCAGCGCCTGCAGTATGGGTACGCCCCGTTCCGCCTGCGGCTGCTGATCGGGCCGTTCGCGGATCCCGTACAGAGAAATGAGCATGGTGACCAACCCGATGGCCCCAAACGACACTGCCATGGTTGTCCAGCCAAAGGCGCTGTAAAGGATGGGCGGAAAAGCCACGCCAAGAATCATCCCCAGAATCCCCATGCCCTGACGCCATGCGGAGACGCCCGCCCGCTCACGGAGAGTCGGGTACATCTCCGGAAACAGGGCCGTCCAGTTAAGAACCACTAGGACAAACATCACATCGTAAAGGAAAACGCTGATGAGAAAATACCAGAATAATGCCGTGGAGGTATGATGGACAAACGGGATCCAGATAAGAATAAACGCGAGCGCAAACGGTATCGATCCAAACAGGATGTACGGCACGCGTCGGCCAAAGCGCGTACGGGTCCGATCTGAGATGTGGCCGACAAGCGGATTAAGGATGGCGTTCAAAACCCCCTGAATGCCCATTCCAAGACCAATCAGACTTGCCGACGCCTGTAGGTGATCGACGTAAAAGAAGAAGCCAAATGTTGCAAACGCCTGCGAATACAAACTAATGCCAAAGCTTCCTGCGCTATACGCGATCTGTTTGCCGAGCGCCACACTCCATCCCCCTTTTTACCCTAAGGCTGGTCACATCCACTCTGCCTGGGTGTTATAATGCGTCAGTCTGCGGTGCATCACCTTAAGCAGTTCCGCAAAATGAAGGGGCTCAGCGGGCACGGTCACACGTGTGTCCGCCTCCTTGGAAGCCGCGCCCTGAAACTGCGTAATGGATTTCATAAACTCGGCCTCGGACCCCGAAAACTGGCTCTGATGCGCCAAAATGGCCGCGATCTTGCGCTCTATGTAAGCGTCGATGGCAACCTTCGTGTTGGGTCTGCTGGTTCCGTAAAATGCGATGACTGGGCACGCGTACGGAGCCAGGCCACGGCTCGCGTCTTCCGGACTGTAGCCGGGAAACCCAGCCAGAGCGAACGCATCGGCAGTCGCCAGACCAGCCGCCCGGTGGTCCGGATGCACCTCATAGGGAAGCCATGGATCCAGTGACAGTAAAAGATCCGGTCTGACTTGTCGGATCACCGTGGCGATGCGCTTCGCGAGGTCAGAAACTTGCGCCAGTTCCGTATCCGCCAAATCCAGCCAATGAAACCGTGAAACACCCAGAATAGCCCCGGATGTCTGCAACTCTTGTTTACGCACCGCCGCAAGCCCCGCTCCAGCCACTTGCGGATCCGCGCTGCCCGCGCCGCCGTCTGTCAGCGTCAAGTACTCCACCACCGCGCCGCGTTCTGCCAGCAGGGCGATGGTTCCTCCGATTCCGACCTCGATGTCATCAGGATGCGGCGCCACAGCGAGAACATGACGGGCAGACAGGAGATCCGCAGGCTGCAACAGAGCTTCAAAATCCACGAGACTTCCCTCATTTCCCGCAGTGCGATCGTCTGTTGATGGTTCCATTATGCCAATTATCTCAGGGTTTGTCACCTGATCAGAAGTTTTCGGCGCTTGTACGCATAGCCCCCCATGGCAACCGTGGTCAACAGCAGGCTGACAAGCACGAGCGAGAACCCCCACTGCAACCCATAATGATCTGCAATGACGCCGACCAGCCACGATGCGGTCATCGAACCTACCCCCGCCGCGCCAAACAGCAAACCAAGCACCGTTCCTGTGCGTTCTGGAAATGATTCGGACGCCACGGCTGAGATTGTCGGGAAAATCGTTCCAAAGAACAGACCGGACGCCGCATAGCACCAGGTAAATGAATCGGAACCGAACTGCGCGGCGGCCATGAGAACAGCAGCCAGTAGCGCAGAAACCATGATCGATCGAACGCTGCCGAGGCGATGCACGACAACACTTCCCACAAACCGGCCTAAAGTATAGAGTAGATAAAACAGCGATAGATAAAGCGCCCCGACGGTGATTGACAGATGGTTCCGAACGTGCAGCAGCGTCGGCAACCAGTTGGCAACCCCGACCTCTGCGGCGACGTACACGGTAATGGCGACAACAAGGGCGTAAAAAGCGGGCGCCGTCAGCAACTCGCGAAGCGATCCCTGTCTCGCATCGTCAGCGGCGTCAACCGTACCGATTGTCGGTAGCACAGACACGGGATGTTCGCCATGCGCGGCTATCGAGCTGGCCCCGTGAGACAGGAGCTTGCGGGCGGGAAACGGGGCGCGCAAAACGGGAATAAGCAGGCCCAGCGCGACGAGCAGCAAAACTGCGTACGGCAGGCGCCACAGATGCCACGTGATCATCATGAATCCCGCTGCAAGCGGCGCTGCGCAGGCGCCGACGCCGTACAGGGCGTGCAGGATATTGAAATAGCTGGACTGTTCACCGCCGCCTGCCATGTGCGGCACCAATGCGTTCAATCCCAGTTCCATGGTGCCGGCTCCAATGCCGCTGCAGACAAAACCAACCGCCAGCCAATTATAGTGCGGCGCCAGGAGGGTGGCCGCCAAACCGGCCAGAAGAATGGAAAGCCCCCCTACCACGGCAGTCTTCATGCCAAAATGGTCCACGACAAATCCACTTACCAGACTCGCCATCAGATAGCCGAATGAGGAAGCGGAAAAGAGCAATCCAAGCAGCGCATAGTTTATGTGGAAGTCAGACCGTAAAGTGGGCGCCACGACCCCTCGTGTCATATCGCTTGCGCCAAACAGCGCCATAGTCACCAAGGCGACGGTAAATCCTGCGGCGTATCGGGACGTCCTGTACCGTATGATCGCTGCCGCCCCCTCGTCGTGTCCAGCGCGTCATAGCGCCATGGCGCCAGAGCGACGCTACTCACCGACTCAAATTGTAAAATGCCTTCATGCCGCCGTAGTAAGCTGTATCACCGAGCATGTCTTCAATACGCAGGAGTTGATTGTACTTGGCCACACGGTCAGTTCGTGACGGCGCTCCGGTCTTGATCTGGCCAGCGTTCGCAGCGACCGCTATATCCGCGATAGTCGAATCTTCCGTTTCGCCCGACCGATGCGAGATGACGGCCGTATACCCTGCTCGCTTCGCCATCTCGATAGCGTCAAACGTTTCCGTGAGCGTACCGATCTGATTGACTTTCACGAGAATCGAATTGCCGATGCGTTCCGTAATCCCGCGCTGAAGACGGGTGGTGTTTGTAACAAACAGATCGTCGCCCACCAGTTGGATACGACTGCCCAACCGAGTCGTCAGCCTCTGCCAGTTGACCCAATCGTCTTCCGCCAACCCATCCTCGATCGAAATGATCGGATACTTTTGCACGAGTTCCTCATAATAGTCAATCAACTGTTCAGGCGTACGCACCACACCTTCGCCTTCGAAGTGGTAAGCGCCATCGCGATAGATTTCGGTGGACGCGACGTCAATCGCCAGGCGAACATCCTTTCCCGCCTCATAGCCGGCCCTCTCCGCAGCCTCCAGAATCACTTGCAGCGCCTCTTCATTCGACGACAGATTGGGTGCGAATCCACCCTCATCGCCGACCGAGGTCGACAACCCTTTTTTCTTCAAGACACTTTTCAGGTGATGGAAAATCTCCGCGCCCATGCGCAGTCCTTCGCGAAATGTCGCGGCTCCGACCGGCATCACCAGGAATTCCTGGATATCCACGTTATTGTCGGCGTGTTTGCCGCCGTTCAGGATATTCATCATGGGAACAGGCAGTGTCTTGGCATTGAATCCGCCCAAGTACATGTACAGTGGTACGTCCAACTCTGCCGCAGCGGCGCGGGCGACGGCCAGTGACACGCCAAGGATCGCGTTCGCGCCCAATTTGCCCTTATTGTCGGTTCCATCCAATTCTATCATCGCATGGTCGATCAAGGTCTGATCAAGCACATCCATGCCGATCAGTTCCGGACCGATGCTGTCTTCGACATTGGCAACGGCCTGTGTCACGCCTTTGCCGAGAAAACGCCCTTCGTCGCCGTCGCGCAGTTCAACCGCCTCATGCGCGCCCGTCGACGCGCCCGACGGTACGATGGCGCGCCCAGTCTTCCCACTCTCCAGAGTCACTTCCACTTCTATCGTTGGATTGCCGCGCGAATCAAGCACTTCCAGAGCACGGACATCATAGATCGCCGTCATGGCAAACACCCTTTCCATCGTCAGTTCAAGACCACAGCAGCCCCTCGATCACTGGCTGATGATACTCCGTCCAGTCATCTCTGCAGGTTGCCCGATCCCCAGCAAATCAAGCATGGTCGGCGCCATGTCGGCGAGTATGCCCCCCTCGCGAAGCGTCAGCCCTGGCACAGTCACGATGCACGGTACGGGATTGGTGGTGTGAGTCGTACAGGGCGAACCCGTTTCCGGATCGATCATCACATCAGCGTTCCCGTGATCGGCGATGATGATGGCGCCTCCCCCCGCCTCCAGCAACGCGTCGACAACCTGACCGAGACAGGCGTCAGCCGCCTCGCACGCCTTGACCGCCGCTTCCATGATCCCCGAGTGACCGACCATATCCGGGTTGGCAAAATTGAGAATCATCACGTCCAGGTGACCCTGGCGAATGCGCTCTTCTGCGGCGTCCGCCAGCTCATACGCACTCATTTCCGGCTTCAGGTCGTACGTGGCCACCTTTGGCGACGGAATCAGGATGCGCTCTTCTCCCACAAAGGGATCTTCCCTGCCGCCGGAAAAAAACGAAGTCACATGGGGGAATTTTTCCGTCTCTGCAATGCGCAACTGCGTCAGGCCCTGCTGTGTCAGCACTTCGCCAAGCGTGTTGTCCAGATTCGTCGGCCTGTAGGCGACATACCCCCCAACAGATTCACTAAAGCGCGTCAGACACACGTAATATGTGTGCGGGTGCCTGGACCCCCGATCAAAGCCGCGAAAATCGTCATTGGTGAACACCTGCGAAATCTGTACGGCCCGATCCGGCCGAAAATTAAACATGATGACGGCGTCATCGTCTTCGATCAGGCCAACCGGGCGCCCATCATCGCCGACAATCACAACCGGCATGACAAACTCATCGGTAACCGAACGACGGTAGCTGTCTTCCAGCGCGGCCAGCGGATCCGTCGCCTGTTCGCCTTCCCCGTACACCATGGCCCGATACGCCTTCTCGGTGCGTTCCCAGCGTTTATCGCGGTCCATCGCGTAGTAGCGACCCTGCACCGTCGCCAATTGACCCACACCGGCCTGCGCCATCTTGTCCATCAGCCGTCGCAGATACTCCCGCCCCGTATGCGGAAGCACGTCGCGACCATCCAGGAACGCGTGCACGTAAACCTTGTGGAGACCCGCCTGTTTCGCGAAGTCGAGCAGCGCAAACAGGTGATCGATGTGGCTATGTACACCACCGTCAGACAACAGACCGTACAGGTGCAGGCTGCTCCCCTTTTCCCGCACATGCCTGGCAGCGTCCACAAACACCGGATTGGCGGCAAATTCGCCTTCCCTGATGGCTTTCGAGATGCGGGTGAGATCCTGATACACCACGCGACCGGCGCCCAGGTTCAGATGACCCACTTCCGAGTTGCCCATCTGCCCCTCCGGCAAACCCACCGCCTCACCGCTCGCCCGCAGTGTGGTAAACGGATACGTCTGACGATACCGGTCAAAGTTTGGCTTCTGCGCAGCCGCTACGGCATTGCCTTCGCGCTCCTCACGCATCCCGAACCCATCCAATATGATGAGGGCCAGTGGTTTTGGCTTCTCCATACACACTCCTCCTCGTACATCCAGCCGCCGCTCTGTGACAAGATACTCTGCCGCCGCATGCAGTCGCCGCTGCTTCGTTGCGTCCGGTCTCCGCTGCGTTACAGCGCGCTTTGCCGCCACAGCTCCACAAACGATTCCGGCTTCAGGCTGGCGCCTCCGACAAGCGCGCCGTCGATGTCCGGCTGTGTCAGATACGTTGCGAGGTTGTCCGGTTTCACACTGCCCCCGTAGAGAATGCGCACCTGTTGCGCGATTTCGGCGCCTAGGGCATCGCGAATCAACTCACGGATCAGAAGAATGACCTCCTGCGCATCCTGCGCCGATGAGGATCGTCCAGTGCCGATCGCCCACACCGGCTCATAGGCGACGACAAGCGAGGCGAGGGGCAAGGCGTCTGTCGCGGGTGGACTCTGATCGCTTTGCGCCTCCCGTTCGCGCAAGGCAGCGAGCACAGCGCCCACCTGGCTCCGAATCACCGCCGCCGTCTGCCCATTCTCTCTCTGCTCCAGAGTCTCGCCCACGCAAACGATCGGAATCAGTTCACGATCCAGAGCCACCACTGTCTTTTTGGCCACGTTCGCATCGGATTCAGCGAAGTACGCCCGCCGTTCAGAGTGACCCAGGATCACATAACGACAGCCCAGCGCGAGCAGCATAGAAGCTGACACTTCACCCGTAAATGCCCCTTCCTGCGCTTCGTGCATGTGCTGCGCGCCGACTCCCACACGCATGAGGGCGAGCGCATCCGCCATTCCAAAGAGAGCCGTGGCGGGCGCGCAGATGACTGCCTCGACGGCGGCGTCATCGCGAGGCAGAGTCATTGCCGCAAGTTCAGCCGCAAAAGCGAGCGCATCCGCGTGGGTTTTGTACATTTTCCAGTTCCCCGCCAACAATTTGACGCGTGTCTTCACAGGTTTCCGTCCCCTTTCGACTGCAGCGCCGCCACTCCAGGCAGTTGCCGCCCCTCCAGAAACTCCAGAGACGCGCCCCCACCCGTCGAAATATGGGTCATGCGCTCCGCCAGACCCGCCTTTTCCACGGCAGCGACAGAATCGCCGCCGCCGATGATCGTGACTCCCTGAACGGCCGCAACCGCCTGCGCCACCGCACTTGTGCCGATCGCGAATTGCTCCATCTCAAAGACGCCCATGGGCCCATTCCAGATAATCGTGCGCGACCGGGCAATCTCGTCCGCGTACAGTCTGATGGTTTGTGGGCCGATATCAAGCGCCATCTCGTCATCCTGAACATCGTCGAGCGCAGCGACCCGTGACGGCGCGTCAGCCGCAAAACGTTTCGCAACCACCAGATCCACCGGCAGAAGCAGTCTCTTTCCTGTCTCCGCCGCGAGCGCCAGCAGTCCGCGCGCGAGGTCGGTCTTGTCCGCTTCCACCAGCGACTGGCCCGTGCGATAACCCTGGGCCAACAGGAACGTGTTCGCCATACCGCCGCCAATCAGCAATGCGTCCACTTTTGTCAAGAGATTTTTGATGACGCGGATTTTGTCGCTCACTTTGGCGCCGCCGATGATCGCCGCAAAAGGACGCGCCGGAGTAGACAAAGCCGCTCCCATGACACTCAGTTCGCGCTCCATGAGAAGCCCCGCCGCAGACGGCAGTAGGCGGGCGACGCCTTCCGTTGTCGCATGCGCGCGGTGCGCGGCGCCAAAGGCGTCATTGACATACACATCCGCCAGTTGCGCAAACAGAGCGGCGAGTTCTGGATCATTGCTCTCTTCACCCTTATAATACCGCACGTTTTCAAGCAGCAGCACAGCGCCGTCGCGAAGCTCCCGCGTGCGCGCCAACGCCTTCGCGCCCACCGAGTCCTCGCAAAATTCGACAGGCGCCTGCAGCAGTTGAGCCAGACGGTCGCGCACCGGAAGCAGCGAAAGCTCCGGCGCCCGCTCCCCCTTGGGACGCCCCAGATGACTCGCCAGAACGATGCGCGCCCCCTGCTCGCGCAGATACTGAATCGTCGGCAAAGCGGCGCGTATGCGCGTATCGTCCGTAATGACCCCATTCTCCATCGGCACGTTAAAATCGACGCGTACAAACACGCGTTTCCCCTGTACAGCCATGTCTCGCACTGTCAATATATCCATTCCCGGATTAGCGCCCCCTGCTCCACATGTTACAGTCCGCGTTCGGCGATGTATGCGGTCAGATCGACCACACGATTCGAATAACCCCACTCGTTGTCATACCAGGACACTACCTTGGTCATACTGCCCTCAATCACCATCGTAGAAAGCGCGTCAACGATCGACGAGCGTGGATCGCCGTTGAAGTCGCGAGAGACCAGCGGCTTATCCGTGTAACCGAGAAATCCCTTGAGCGGTCCCTCTTTGCTGGCTTCCAGCAGGGCGTCATTGATATCGTCGACAGTCACTTTCTCGGTCAATTCCGCCGTCAAATCGACCACCGACACATTGGGCGTTGGCACACGCATGGAAAATCCGTTCAGTTTGCCTTTCAGTTCAGGCAATACAAGCGACACAGCCTTCGCGGCGCCAGTGGACGTCGGGATGATCGACAGATTCGCGGCGCGAGCGCGGCGCAGGTCCTTATGAGGCAGATCCAGGATCTGCTGATCATTCGTATACGAGTGCACCGTCGTCATCAGGCCGTGAATAATCCCAAACCGCTCATGCAGCACTTTGGCGATCGGCGCCAGACAGTTCGTGGTGCAGGATGCATTGGAGATGACGTGGTGCGACGCGGGATCATATTTGTCGTGATTGACACCCATCACAATGGTGATGTCTTCGTTTGTCGCCGGCGCCGAAATAATCACCTTCTTGGCGCCGCCGCTCACGATGTGCGCCTGTGCTTTGGCCTTGTCGGTGAACAGCCCCGTAGACTCGACCACAACGTCGATCCCGTTCTCCGCCCATTTGAGATTCGCCGGATCGCGCTCCGAGTACACTTTGACACGATGGCCATCCACAACAAGATCGGCGCCGTCCGCTTCCACATCATGGGGGAAGATGCCGTGAATCGAATCGTATTTGAGGAGCATAGCCAGTGTTTCAGCGTTCGTCAGATCATTGACAGCGACAATGTCTACATCGCGGCGCGCAAAAGCGGCCCGATACACATTGCGTCCAATTCGTCCAAATCCATTGATCCCTACGCGTACAGTCATGTTTCGATCGACTCCTTGTATGGACGTATGCCAGTTCAGGGCGCACCTTCAAACTGGATGGTTCAGTGACACTGCTGCAAGGTAGTTCCATTACAAAGCTACAACGTCGCTCCGATCAGCGCAACTGGCCGTTGCGACCATCAATCGCGTTCACTTCTGAAATTGCTCGATGATCGCTCGCGCCGCTCCCTCATCCGTGACCAGCGCGTCAATCTGATAGGCAAGCGCGACCGCGCGAATGGCCGCACCCTTTGCAGCGCCGCCAGCCACTCCGATCACGGCCCGGATGCCGGAGAGATCCTCCAGGCGCAACCCGACGGTGTTCATGACGTGGACGATACAGCCCTGCGCGTCAAAATAATACCCAAACGCCTCCGCCACAGCTCCGCGCGACCGCAACAGCTCAATCGTAGCGTCATCGAGCCGCCGGCGGTGCGCCATGGTCAACGCGTCGCCGATACCGTGGATCACGATATCCGCACCCCTGATCCTCTGCACCATTTCTGATACGCTCGGTTCCTGCGACAGTCGTTCCGCAGTTGCCTTGCTGAGCGATTCGGGCACGTGGAACATACGGTATGTACCGCCCAATTTGTCGGCGAGTTGCGAGGCTATGGTGTTGGCCAGCAGTTCGACGCGCTCGCCCAGACCTCCCCGCGCTGGCAGCACTTCAATCGCCTGTGGTTGCGCTGCGCGCGGCATCATGTCGGCTATCATGGCCATCGACGATCCACCCGTGACTGCAACCGTGCACGGCAGTCGCAGGTGAGAGCGAAGCGTGTGAGCCGCCGCATGGCCGATATCGCGCATCACAATCTCATCTTCCGCACTGTCGCCAGCCACGATCGTCACACGCTCAATGCCAAGCGTGCGCGCCAATACATGCTCCGTGTCATGACGACCATCCAGCGCCCGGATCACAGGATCGAGTTCGGCGATCAGCGCTTCGCCCGCCTCGGTCACAGACATGCCAAGAGGCCCCACGTCGATCAGTCCCTGCTCCTTGAACAGTTCGACATCCGCGCGTAAAATGCGTTCTGTCGTGCCAAGAACATGGGCGAGACTGCGCCTGCCAATCGGTTGGTGCAGGTACACGCGCTGCAAAACGCGGTACCGCGACCGGAGTTTGCCAGTCAATTCAGGCACCAGACGTTGACTTAACTGCAGCGAATTCACATCCTTCGCCTCCACTGCGGTACTGTAGACTTCACTGCCGCCTTGCGGCGCTAAAAATCGGGAAAAATATACGCCTGCGGCGATATTTCAGGATGCACACCCACGTTTTAGCGGCGCGGAGCCAACAGGGACTATTTGCGTCCCGCTATGTCAAAATGCGTCCCGCTACACTATGTACTATACCGTGACTTGCTGTTTTACTCAAGACGGGTTTTCCCAAGTGAACTCAAAGCGCCTGTGGACGCACTTGGGACAACGCCGTCGTCAGGGCGCTTCAATCCGTAAGCGCGCGGCGCAGCGACGATGAGGCAATCTTCATTTCTTCCCGATACTTGGCCACGGTGCGGCGCGATATCTGAATGCCTCTCGCCTGAAGCATGTTGGCGAGCGCCTGATCCGTCAGGGCCTCCTGGCTCTCCCCTTCGATCAAAGCTTTGATGGAAGCTTTGACACTGGCCGATGACACGCCAGCGCCACCGCCCGCTTCGAGCCTCGATGAGAAAAAATACCGCAGTTCAAAGACACCGCGAGGAGTCTGCACAAATTTACCTGCCACCGCCCGACTCACTGTCGATTCGTGTAATCCCAGTTGATCGGCGATCATTTTCAGCGTAAGCGGTTTCAAGCGCGTTGGACCGAAGTCGAAATAGTCCTGTTGGTAAGCCGCGAGCGCCTCCACCACCCGATGGAGTGTTCGCCGACGCGCCTCAATACTGCGCAACAGCGCCGTCGCGGACGATAAATGACGCAACAGATAGTCGCGGGTGTCGCTTTCAGTTCCCCGTTCAGCGCGGGCAGCCGTCAGGTATGACTGATACTCTTCATTCACACGGAGATGCGGGAACGCGACGTCGTTGGCTGCCACGATGTACCCGTCGCCCGTACGCAGAATAGCCATATCGGGCACGATATAGGCAGTTCCGGATGCGCCATAGCGCAGACCTGGATGCGGATCGAGGGATTGAATCAGGCTGAGCGCCTCATTCATGATCTCCTTCGGGCAGCCGAGCCGCCCCACCAGTTGCGACCGCTTCCGACTGCACAGGGCCTTCCATTCCCCGGTCACCGTACGAATCGCCACATCAAGCACCGCAGCATCGACCGTTTGGGTGTATCCGGAACGCGCTGTCAACTGCAGGAGAAGACACTCACGCAAATCTCTCGCGCCGACGCCAGGCGGCTCAAAACTTTGCAATTCGCGCAGCGCCAGCAGAACGTCGGTCTGCCGAACCTGCAGATGTTTCGCTATCTCCTCGACAGAAATCTCCAGATACCCACGCTCATCCAAACAGTCGATCAAATAGCGTACAAGTTTTCGCTGCGGTTCGCACAGACCACTGAATCGCAATTGTTCCTGCAGAGTTAAAACCAGCGTGTCATACTGCGCCACGGCGAGCGCGGCCACATCGCCGATGCGGCCGACGCCGCGAAAGCGCGCCCGATCCTGACGCTCTCTATGCACCCAATCGAGCATCGGATTTTCGGTAACCGCCTGGTCTGCGTAATCCCACAGCTCAGATGTCGACATTTGGAGGACAGCGATGGCCTGTTGCAGAGTTTGAGTCATCGCAAGGCGCTGCACCTGCTGCTGGACGAGACCGTACGCTTGCTGCATGGCTACACCCTCCGAAGGTTCCTGTCGTGTCAGCATTGCATGAGCAAGGATCAGTGATACAAGCAAGATTCATGCCGCCGATTAGCATATCACTATTATATTTCGCTGCCCGTTGAAAAACTCCTGCCTTTTTGTAAACAACCAAATATTGTACGGGTGTAAAGTGGGTCTCCCCTGCATAACAATGATACAAAACTAATCGCCCCAGAAGGGAGGAAAACACCGTGCGCATTGGAATTATTGGCGCCGGCCAAATGGGCGCCATGTTGACGACAGCGCTCACGGAGGCTGGACACTCTGCCCTGTCCATCACCAATCGAACACGCGCCAAAGCGGATCGACTGCAGGCAGCGTTGCCAGGAGCCGTTACCGTGTGCGATACCCCGTTGGCCGTCGCAGAACGCTCTGACCTCCTGTTTGTCTGCACAAAATCCACCGACCTGATTCCCGTGATTGAGCAGATGAAACCGGCCATCGATGCACGCAACACCATCGTATCGATTAACAGTAATATCAGTTTGGGTGAACTCCAAACTCTGGCCACCTGCAACATCGCGAAAGTCATCCCGAGTGTCACCCAGTACGCCCGCGCGGGCGTACTGCTGACCATGTTTGGGGAACGCATGGAGGATCCTGACCGGGAGTCGTTGCGACATGTGTTGCAGACCATAGGCACGCCTTGGGAAATCGCCGAAGCGGACACTCGCATCTATTCTGATCTGAGCAGTTGTGGACCAGCCTTTCTGTCCGACTGGCTCAATAACATGGCCACGGCCGCAAGTGAACGCGGCATTTCCTATGACACAGCAGCCCAATTGCTCGGATACATGGTGCTCGGGGTGGGAAAACTCCTGATCGAACGGGGAATCGGCTTCGCAGATATTGTAGACACTGTGGCAGTTCCAAACGGAGTGACATCGGCCGGCCTTCGCGTTTTGCAGGAATGCGACCAGGAAATATTCAGCAAGCTATTTGCGGCAACCGCAGCCCGTCAGCGGGAAATCACTCAACACGGCCACTCCTAGCCTACTGCTGGCGACTCACGACACAACGCCTAGTTCCCGCCTGATATCCCACACCCTGCATCCCGCATCCTGCACTCGTCAGGACGGGGTTCCACTGGTGTACGCCACCTGATTGGCGACCCTGGAGGCGCGTTCGGCCAACAACTGATCAGCGCTGGGATGATACAACGTACGGCTCAACAACCGTACCGGAGCCTGCTCAACCAACACAGGTGTGTGGTAGGGGATATGCGTGAACACCCACCGCGCATCCGGAACCGTCAGGTGCAGACAGCCCTCCGACGCCTTGTGTCCGAGTTTTGCCGCAATCGGCAACAACAGTTGTCTCTGCTCGTTCATGGGAACACTGTGAAACAGGAAGATTCCATGTCCCAGCCACGACACCCAATAGAGCGCGCCCATCTGATATTGCTGCGCGTAAAACCACTGGCCGCGTTCCCCCTGAATGTGAAATATACCCAAAGGCGTGCTGTTATCCGGTTTCGTATCGATGCCCGATGAGGTCACCATCGTATAGAGCAGCCGTTTGCCGTTGAAAATATACACCAATTGCTGCGCTATGCTCACATCAATCCACACGTGATCTTGTGGCGTCAGAACCGGATACGGGCCGTTCGACGGCTTAAAAGGATCATATCGCATGTATACACCGTCGATCGTAATCGGATCAATGGGCGGAGCGTTGTCAGTCGTAACCACTGGAGCCCGCCGCTTCACGACGGAGCTTTTCATGACCGCCGTCTCGTCTTTGACGCTCCCCTTCACCAACGCGGTTCCCCCCGTCAGCCCAGTCATTACGCCCTGAACCAGTCTCTCCCCGGCGGCCACCGCAGATCGCTGATGCGTCAGCACCATACCCACTGCCGCAACCAGCGCGATCACACCGATAACCTTCCTGAGCCCCATCAAACATCCTCTCCATTCCACCGCCGGACAGCCGCATAAGAGCACGGTAGCACGATGAATGCCCATGCACAAGGTCAGATCACTGGGAATTATTATCATCCCAGCAACGTTGTATGAACAATGGCAGTGCGGTGTGACTATCCTGTGAAAGAGCATACAGGGCAAGGCGGGTCGTGGGATGAAGACCGAAAGACCGAACGCGACATTGCACTTGCTCGGTGCTGCGTGTATAATATCAAAGTCTAACATGCGCCCGTGGTCCAATGGATAGGACGTAGGCCTCCGGAGCCTGAGGTAGGGGTTCGATTCCCTTCGGGCGCACCACTTTCCATATACAGACCTCGATTGCGGCATATTTGCATGCGAGGTGTTTGGTTTTTTCTCGGTGCATTGGTGCATACCATGTATTCACGTGATATAATTTGACGTGGGATACACTGACGGGATGCTTCGGAATCTCGATGCCTCCTTGGAAGAATTGATTCGGTGCTCAAATGGAGTCATTCGCCCGTCCGGCGTATTATCGAGCTATTTCACAAGGGCAAGGTGAATTCGATGGCAAACTCCGATCCAGCCAAGTACGCAAAGATCGTTCGCGATGCGGGCAAGAAGATTACTGCATCCAAGGCATCTTCCCTTGAGTTTCTGATTAAAGCAGGCATCGTCGATCATTCAGGCAAACTTCGGCCCGAATATAAAGAATCCTGATGTATGCTACTCTCCCAAATTTCGTGCTGGGATTCCATGGTTGTGATCGACGCGTGATGCAAAAAGTTCTCAATGGTGATGATAGCCTTACCCCCAGTGAGAATTCTTATGACTGGCTTGGTCACGGCATTTATTTTTGGGAAAACAGCCCAAAACGAGCGACGGAATACGCACGTAGTCTCAGCCTTAAACACAATTCCAACATTGAAAACCCTGCATGTATTGGTGCCGTCATCGATTTAGGAAGATGCCTAAACCTCCTCGATTCAGCATCCCTTGAAATTGTTCGAGAAGGCTACAACATCCTTCGGAGTACGACTACTATCGCAGGTACAGAACTTCCGCGAAACAAGTTGCACAGCCCTAGCGGTGATCTATTGCTACGTTACCTTGACTGCGCTGTTATTGAGACCGTACATGCCAGTATAGAGGAGCGAACAGAACCCGCATACGATTCTGTTCGCGGCGCCTTCTGGGAAGGCAGCGAGCTCTATCCCGACGCTGGGTTCAAGGAGAAGAACCACATTCAAATCTGCGTCAGAAACCCAAACTGCATCAAAGGATTCTTTTTGCCCCGAACACCGTCAAGTGATTATGATATCCCGTAGGCAAACGCGCACATAAGAACCTGTTCCCAATTCCATCACGACGATATGGCGTGGCCCAAAGGAATATTTGGAGACGTCTTCGAGACGCAGTACTCCGGAGCCTGAGGTAGGGGTTCGATTCCCTTCGGGCGCACCACAATAAAACAGCAACGCGTTAAAGGAGTTTGTCCATAATCGTTTGCAGTTTAGCATCTGTCACTCCTTGAAGTTTCACGTACATTGCCTCAGTCTTCTTGGCGACATGGTTTTGTCTTTTGCCGGTATGGAGATATGCAACATTGCTGATGAGTCTATCAAAGCCTGATCGCCTACCGCATGCACGCTCAACGTCGCGGAGTCTTCTTACATATAGTCGAAACTACAGCCACGAATTTACATCAAGTGGGATTTCATACCAGCGCATCGAAAAGGCCCCTGAGTTGCCGGAACTGCTGAAGGTATAACTGATGGCCAGAGAATTGCCCTGGGTGAGGACTATCGCCATTGGGTAATAGGTCTCGGCCACATCTGGATAGTCCGTCCAAAAGATTTGACCCCCGGTGATGGACACACCGGCCCCACCACCGGCGGCTGCTGTACAAGCCGGAGAGTGACTTACGCCTGTGTTCAGATTATAAGCGGGTACCGGCAACACACCGCTTACCGTGCCGTTAAAGCGTATCGTAAACACCGCGAGAGTGGACGAATTGACCCCCATGTCCACCAGGTCTACCAGCGCACGGACGCCCGAGCCGGGTGGATTGGTCAGAACCAAGAGCATTATTTGGGAGGCGCCACCTGAAGTCTGCACCCCGGATGTCGTCATAAAGACGTTTCCAAAAACACTTTCCATGACCGACGTATGGGATATAATGTACAAAGGAGCTTTCGGATCATTAAAAACTTTCTCATTCATATTGACTTCAACCTCCTACGTTGGTAAGTAGTATATAGTATGCTAAGCGCTAATCTTTACGGTTACTCTCAGGATTAAAATACGTGCGTGAGTTCCCCGCTAAAGGGTTGCCTTCTCAATATCGGGGCGATCCTTCAACTTATGCAATCGTAGAATCATATATACTCATATGTACAACACATCCGCATGCGTGAGCGCCCGAACACATACGAGTCATCACCCCCCGCCAGACCAATATGTGTATTTGTTGTAAGAATGTCATGGTTGACAGGCCCCTATATCCCCTCTTGTAACCCCCAGAAACGATGATACGATAAATAGGAGGTAGATAATTCCCAAATGCACGACCACGGTATGCGTCGTCAACCCTCGCTCCACAAGCATGATTACCCCTGCGGATAGTACCATCCGTTTGCTCATGTTCTCCACGTAATGCATATCAAACACACTCCCGGTTTCGCTCGTTACCCTCTACATTAATAACCCCAGCATTCGGTATTTTGGTATTTTTAGCGGTATCGACTCGACATTTTCATGATATAATACGGAGTATCCTCCGTTTCAAGTGGCAAAAGAAGGCGCTCGGTACGTATATGGGGCAACGACAAGTCACGGTGTTTTTACCTGATTAGTTCACTCGGAAGGCGGCTTACTATGGAACTCAAGGAGTCCAACCCATTGCAGCGGGTTAACTCTTCGTGTTCAAGTCCTATCGTCATCGGCAAGCTGCCTGAACCACATCTATTTCCTGTTAGGGGTGCGCTTATGAAGAGCTTCATGGCATTTGTCCAATGGGATGCGGATAGCCAACTGTACGTTGGACTTGTGCCAGGAATTCCGGGCGCTCACTCACAAGGCGCCACATTGGATGAACTACAGTTGAATCTTCAGGAGGTAGTAGAGCTCTGCCTGGAAGAAGTACCCCAAGACGAACTCCCGCACTTCGTGGGAATACAGCAAATCAACGTAAATGTATGACTCGAGTTCCGACCCTATCAGCAAAGCAACTCGATCGTGTTCTGATGAAACTTGGATTTCGAGTAGCTAGGCAGCGAGGTAGCCACGTATTTTACAGGCATAGCGACGGAAGAACCACTACAGTTCCTCACCATGCGGAACGGGATATAGCTCGTTCGTTGCTCCATGAGATACTGAGGGAAATCGACGTTTCACAGGAGGAACTGATTCGTTTGCTCGAATAGAAAACGGAGATAATGTCCAGCTTGTTAGGATGCGTATCTTTGGTCTCATGTCGCCGTTGCAAAACCAGGGAATCTCCTTCTTGCATCCGATGCACAATCCAGCAGTGAAAAGTCTGGTGCCAGGCGCCTACACGGTGTACTTCCTGCCGAGGCGCCGCGCCGATCCGCTTCATATCTTCGTCAAACGTATCAAGTATCTCCTCCAGAAGACTCCGCTCCAATCAAATGAAAATGTAGTTCCATGCTCGTATTTGGAGAAGCACCATCGAACACTTATGTATACCTTCGGCATCTGTCCTAATTGTAGACAGGCTTCGTCACGTGGTTGACAGACCCCTATACCCCCTCTTGTAACCCGCACAAACGACGATACGATACACAGAAGCAGAGGGGGCATTCTCAAATGATGGTCTTGTGTGTTATAATTTTCCTAAATGACAGCGGCGCCACCACGGCGCGGCCCGTTTGTCGCCCTTTCGACCAACCACCGACCAGAATATTCGACTATATTTCGACCTCATTTGAGCCGACCTTGTGTCAATAACTCTCCCCCAATGATTGCCGACAGATCTACGAAAGTAACACGTCTCAGATCGCTGTGCTGGGCCGCTCTCTTTGAGCAATCGAAAAGCACAAACCAGCACATCACTTCCTTCCCATTTATCGACTGCTGCGAGCCCAAACCATATCAACCATTCCGAAAAAGTGCCGCTCATGACGTTCAACTTTGAGTGGAGATGCGTTCAAAATCCCTTCAATGTCCCGATTGGCATGGCACCCGACCATCCGAACTTGCAATGGATCAACCAAGTTTTGCAGCCAAGCGAGTGGAGTAAACGCACTCTTCCCGTGTTCCAACAAGAGTATCTGCCCATCTTCTCGACACCACCGATTCATCTGTTCGAGCACCCAAACAGGATCCGAATACGCACACATCGACAGTGTGGATACCACAGTGTCGTATGCGCCCTCTGGAAAATCAGCAGCCGCAATATCCCCAACGAAAAAATCAGCCTCGATTCTGTTCTCCTTGGCAGCCCCCTTTGCCTTTTCGACCATCAGTGGACTGAAATCGAGCGCAGTCACGTGGACGGAACGGTCGTAATACGCAAAATTTCCGCCAGCGCCAACGGCGATCTCGAGCACCTGTCCCCTGGCACCCGCAAGCAACTGCCTCCGCCACTTAGAATCCAGGGTCTGTTTCCTCCTTCGTCTGTCCCACTTGTCCGCTTGTTTGTCGAACACTTTGACCAACCGTTCGTTGTCTATGGCAACCACCGACCCGCCTCAGATTTTATATGATCACTAGTATGACACAAGTTGAATGCACTAGTGTACTTCATTCGCATCGAAACTGGCTGACACTACCCAGCCAGCCTGAGGCGAGTCCGTTGTCGCAGCTGTATGAATCCACATAAAACCCAGCCGCCGCAAGGCATGCTGGGTTTTTGGTTCTTGTCATCGTTGTTGCAACGGGTTGGACATGGTGCAGAACGCTGCTGGACCCGAACGATACCCGCACAATCCGTTCGAAGAGAGTTCTTCGGCTTACCGATCCAGACTGTAGAGATACAAAACACATGTCAGGAAGCGCTCAAAGCTATCCTAACAACAGCGTCAGTGCTTGGCGATCCACATGTATTGCAGCGGATCCCTGAGGTTCGCGTTGATGTAGAATCCTTTCACCCACGGTTGCACAGCGGCCGCATACACCGGATACACCAGCGGAATCCACGGCGCCTGCGACATGATGATGTTTTGCGCCTGCTTGTACACATTGTCGCGTGCAACGCCAGCCGGCATCAGCGCGGCCCTGTTCAGCAGCGCGTCCACCTGCGGGTTGCTGTAGTTCGTCGAGTTGTTCACCGGCGCTTCATTGGTGTTGAACAGTATATCGAGGAAGTCAGACGGATCCGGGAAGTCTTCCAGCCACGCGAGAGTGAATATGTTTTGTTTTCCACTCTCATTGTTGGTCAGGAAAATACCCCATGATGTCTGGTTCACGTTTGCGTGAACGCCCACCTGCGCCAACATCTGCTGGGCCGCTTCCGCGAACTTCAGGTCGGTTGGACTGCTGTTGTCGGTGTAGATGGTCGTCGAGAAACCCTTTGGATACCCGGCTTTGGCCAGCAGTTTCTTCGCCAGCGCGGGATCGTAGGTGTACTGCGCATTCTTCGGCAGCACCTTCTCATACCCGGCGGGCATGCTGGGCGGGATGATCTGGTTCGCGGGAACCGCCAGACCGGACATGATGCGCACGAAAGTCTGCTTGTTGATCGCGTATTCCAGCGCACGGCGCACGGCGACATTGGCGGTGGGACCATATTTGGCGTTCAGACCCAAGTAGTTGATCGCCACTTCCGTGGATTTGACGATGTCCTTGCTATATTGCGGGTTGGTCGAGAGCGGCAGATAATCCTGCGACGGAATGCCACCCTGGTTCCACGATAGCAGGTCTGTCTTGCCCTGCTCGAAATGAAACAGCACAGCATTCTGTGAATTGTTGATGTTGAAGACGATTTTGCTGAGATAAGGAATGCCCTTTTTGAAGTAGTGCGGGTTGCGCACCAGAACATAGTTCCGTCCAGCGGTGTACGACTGCAACATGAAGGGGCCGCTGCCCATCGGATGCGTATCGACGTAGGCTTCCGGGTGCGAGTTCACGTACGCAGGATCCACAGCCGAGAAGAAATGCATCGCCAACACGTTCAGGAACGTTGCGCTTGGGTTATTCAAGGTAATTTGCAGCGTGTGGGCGTTCAGCGCCTTGATTCCAGTGACCGTCTTCGCTTTGCCCGCGACAAATGCGGCGGATCCCTGAATCAGAGGGGAGATGAAGCCTTGACCAGGAGAACGTATGCTGTTGCTCAATACACGCTCAAACTCGGTGACAAAGCTCTGCGCCGTGACGGGGGATCCGTTCCAGAAGTTCGCGTTGGTGATGTGGAACGTGTACACCTTGCCGCCATCCGAGATAGTCCAGGACGACGCCAGATCGGGCACCAGAGTATTGGTCGCACCCTTGTAGGTCACGAGTTGATCATAGAACTGCAATACAGCTTCAGCCGATGTCGTGTCGAACGCTTTTGCAGGATCAAGGTTCGGGAACTGACTGGAAAGATCCATGGTCAGCGTGCCGCCGTATACCGGCTGTGAACCCTCGGTCGCCTGGCTGGCCGCTTTCGGCGTGCTAACGGCCTGTGTGCTGCATCCGGCAAGCGCTGTGCTCAATATGCCCACAGAAGCGACAACCCCAAACAACCGCAACTTACTTGACTTCATCTGTTTTCCCCCTCTTATGTTGAGAACAAAACATACGGAACACGAAACTTTAGCTTTGACGTAATATTATGGGCAAACAGTCGTTCAGTCAATAGTAGAATCTGGATTGTAACTGAGAGTTCTGAGAGCACTTGTGTTTGCGTACGTTCAGCCCTATTTGACGACAATTTTTTCTCGATCTCCTCATTCTACAGGCCAAACCCCGTAAACCATGGATTCATTGCCCTTCCTTCGGGCGTACCACAATAACAGCGGCGCCACCACGGCGCGGCCCGTTTGTCGCCCTTTCGGCCAACCACCGACCAGAATGTTGAACTATATTTCGACCTCATTGGAGCCGACCTTGTGTCAATAACTCTGCCCGTTTGTTTTGATCCCCAACATACACTTCCGCATCATTACTATATCGCCCACGTCCAAGAGTAGTGAAAAAATTATTGTTGGAGAAAACCACCTGTATTGAAGACGTACTCGGGTAATTAATCGCGTATTTCCAGAGCTTGTTGGGTACATCCCCCAATACCATGTGGCCATATTCTCCTTGTCCGCCCAACCAGCCTTAGGCGAGGCCGTTGTCGTAATGGACATTGGCCGGAAGGTTGCCCGGAATTTAAGCAGTCAACCTTATGACAGTAATTCCAAAAGACCTTCCGGAACCAGTCTTGTTCTATGAGAACCAAACTCGTCCAAGGCTTTCCATACAGCTCTGTACGTTGAGCCCTTATCTTCGGTACCCTCCAAGAAGACACGTTCGTATAGGGAGGTGTCCCAGAACCGCGCATCATAGACCTGAATGATTTGATGACGTCGAATGCCGTTGAAGGCAAAGATGTCTTCGATGGTTCCCAAATACCGTAAGTCGGTGATTTCAGCCGCCAGTTCTTCTCTGATTTCACGAACCAGTGCATCTCGACTCTTCTCGCCGAATTCAATTCCTCCACCAATTGGTCGATAAAAGAATGTGTTCCTTAGCGGATCAAATCCCTCCGCTACTAAGATTTTATTCCCTTTTCTAAAAACGCAAATCGCGATCGGTCTTATATGTTCGGAACTCAAATCTATCCCTCCATGACAACACAAGTTCCCGCCTACAACTCACTCAACCATATTTTACATTTTACGCAAGTTTCGGCGCAACTGTCTCAATTGCCAAAGTAACGCAAGCAACCTAAGTGACTACTTCCATTAAAAACTCGGCCAGATAGCGCATCCCCTCCTGCAAAACCCTGACGGGGATACGCTCATTTTCTGCATGAACCGTCTCCAAAAGCTCCTTGTCGATATGAGACGGAATGGCCGCATAACTGGGAATGCCAAAGGGCCGTGTATGCCGGGCGTCCGTGGCTGGCCTCCTGGCTCTGTAAAGTCGCTCCATCGCTTCCGACTGGAGTCTCTGGACAGTCTCGCGCCCGCTCTGTACGGCCTCTATGTGTAAAGTTCCTCCATCGCTTCCGACTGGAGTCTCATGGGTTGTTCTTCTGCAGGCATCGAGGCGTGTCCAACCTTGCCCTTAGGGATATGCGCAGAGTCGATATTAGAGGAGCGGCCACAAGTTAAGAGCCGCTATGGCATGGGAAGCCGATGCACAAGTGATCGGCCATGCGACAGACCATTCATGGCACTTGTCATCTTGGCAGCCACCGGCCGCCCATGCAGAGGTCTCGAGTCATGGTGGTTCTACCCGGGAATCGGGAAACAGCGCCGGAAATCAAGTAACGTTTCGATGCCCTTGACTCGCGCGCCATGGTCACTTCGGACGGCATGACATCTGTTCGCCGCATATCGGCAACGATCTTGTTTCCTAAAGACTGCTCCGTCAACTTTCGGGCCTGTTTCTGCAGCGAAAACAACCGCGACGCTGCTCCTACAATGCGAGGTGATTCAGCCACCCGGCGATGGCCGAGGCCACCTGTTGCGGGGCATCCTGCGGCAGGTCGTGGTAACAGCCGGGAAACTCGACGCGCTGTTTATCGTCGCTCGCGAGCCAGTCGAACATACGGAGGGACTCGGAGCGTTCCACGAGCAGATCCTCTCCCGGCAACAGGAGCAACGCCGGGGCGGTAATGGCCGGGCCGGCCTTTTGCGCCCCCTCCACGAGGCCAACGATCTGCACCAGCATGCCGGTGGTCACCGGACGCAGCGCCAATGGGTCGCTGGCGATCGCAGCCCGCGCTTCGACGCTGCGCACCAGTTCCTCTGGACCCCATGGCAGGCGTACTTCTGCCGCAGTCCCCTGGGTCTGGAGCACCCCCATGACACCCCCGATCCACTCGGGGGTCATCGCCCGGCTGGAGGGGCTGGGCGAGATCAGGATGACACCGGCGAGCCCCGCGACCCGCGGCGCCGCGGCGAGCGCGACGAGACTGCCGAGGGAGTGGCCCAAAAGAAAGACCTGCTTGCCCTCTGCGGCGGCGGCTGTGGCCACGACCGCCATGTCGTCGGCCCACCCCTGCCAATCGGACACCTCAGTCGGCCGCACCGGCGAGGCGCCATAGCCGCGCAGGTCGAAGGCGTAGATGTCCGACCCGGTCAGATGTGAAGCCATCAGCCCATAGACACCGCTGTGCGAGCCGTTTCCATGGGCCGCTACGATGGCCGCCGATCCAGCGGACGACCAGTGGCGCACGAATACCTGTTGACCATCCTTTGCCACAAGCATCTGTTCTCTCGCACTTTCGGACATTCCCTTCACTTCCATTTCCCTCGAATTCGGATCAACGCCACCCGGGCCGGAACGTCAGTCGTACATCTCCGGCATCTCTCGAACTCCTGTACCGGCTGTTCAGCAGACGTTGTTCCAATAAGTTGTTGAAATTCCAAGTTGATTGATGTCACTGTGGACGAACCGGACACCATTCAAGCATACCATGGAGTCACGGAGATGGAAAGAACCTTGCGCCAGCGACTGTGAATCCAAATGACACAGATGGCCAGCATGACGGCGCGGCGATCCCACAGAAATGAGCCAGGACGATCAACCGATCCTACAGGCCGGCGAGCAGTTCTGACAACGGAACGTCCCCCATCGAAGACAACCGACGCGCGATGCCATCAGGAAAGGATAGCATGGCCGTGATGGAGTTTGGAACAGTCACACATACCATGCCTGCGCGAATGGCGGCGAGCGCACCGTTTGGCGAGTCTTCAAAGGCGACCGCCAGCGCGGGAGGCGCCTCCAGTGCGCACAGTGCACTCAGGTACAGTTCGGGGTCGGGCTTCACGACAGATACATCATCGGCAGTCCGAATACAGGAAAAGAACCCGAACAACCCCAACTGCCGCAGATATCCCTCCACCCAACTGCGGCCAGAACTCGACGCCAGCCCCACCCGTATGCCCAGTGTCCGCGCGGTTTCCAGATACGCCGACACGCCAGGGCGAGCCGCCTGACCCTGCATCCGCTCTTCGTAGAGTGCGCGGCGGCGCGCATCAAAAGACGCGCGGTCAATGGTTCGCCCCAACTGTTCTTCTAGGTGGGCGTACGGGTCAAAACCGCCCCGCGTGCCGATGGCTCTCGCCCACAGCGAAAGCGGCAGGTCCACCTCGTACTGCCCGAAAACCTCTCGGTACGCCTCATACTCTGGCGTCTCGGTATCCAGAATCAGGCCATCAAAATCAAAGACGAGCGCCAGTGGTTTGATGAATGCGACACCTCCCGCGTCCGCCCTTTTCTTTCATCATAACGCACCACATGCCGGTTTGTCACTTCCGCAGGCAAGCGTACAGGGGGCGAATCAGCCCACTCTTGGGGAGCAGTGATAAAGTCCGCGCCTGCCCAAATTTGGTTTATCACTGCTCCCCTAGGCGGCTGACGGGCAGACGATCCCCTATCCTCATACTACCGAAATCTGCTATTATTCTGGCAGACTCAAGAATGCAAGAGTGGAACCCAAGCAACATGTGATGGAGGGTTTGCGGGTGGCTGACGATCCTCGTGCAATAGGGTTAGGGATAACATTGAGCGGTGTTCTCTTGGGAGCTGCCTTTGCCGTTGGGATGGCAACCAAAGGCCTCGTGCCGACAGTTTCAGTGGCGCTCACTTCATTGACTTTGGAGGTTCTCGTCGGGGCAGCTGCATCTATGCCTCTGGGATTTGATCCGGCCATAGGCGCATTGGTCGCATCCTTGGCTAACTTGGCTCCAGCACCGTTCATTATGGTAGGTTTCGACTCCCTGGTCCGTCGGTGGAATTGGCTATCGCGAAAATTGGAAAAGGCGGAGAAGCTCGGCGCAAAGTATGGAAAATACGGAGTGTGGGTTCTCGCGCCATTAGCACCTTTCCTGGGCGTGTATGTGACTGTTTCCATGGGGGTATTGTTTAGATTTCGACCGGTCTGGGTTCTCGTAAGCCTTGGCGTGGGTGTGCTTGCGTCAGCTCTCTTGACCACCTCGGGATTGGCCGAATTGACGCGCTTGTTGTAGACAGACCCGCCTCTGTTGCACGGATTGACGGCGGCGACAATGATCGCGTGTGCGCTTTCGCGCACCATGAAACGACCGGCAAAAATCCCCTCGGACGCGCGCTAGGTAGTGAAGCCACCGGTTAAAGGAATCTCATACCAGCGGAACAAAAAGGTGCCTTGGTTGCCCGACGAAGTCAAGATATAATTCATTGCGAGCGAATGTCCGGGAGTGACGACAACCGGAAAGGGGTAATGTTGATCCTGCACATCCAGAAATTGGGTAAAAATGAGACTCCCTCCCGTCAGGGAGACGCCCGACCCGCCGGCTGCGGCAACCGTGCACAGTGGACTCTTTCCCGAAAAAGCCGTGTTCAAGTTGTACGCCGTTACTGCACCCAAGCCGGCGACGGTGCCATCGATCACGGCCGTCATCTGGGCAAGCGCGGTGGCGTTCGTCGAGATTTCGATAAAATCGAGAACGGCCCGGACACCGGATCCGGACGGATTCGCCAACCTCATGACCATCTGTTGGCTGGAGCCGCTGGAACTGAGCACACCCGATGATACTTGAAAGGCGTTGCCCGCGAGAGTTTCGGCCACGATGATTTGCGCTATGGAATAAAGGGGCGCGGTCAGTTCGTTAAATACTTTATTGTTCAAGTCTGTCATCTCCCAAGGACGCCGATGTGAGAGTGTCGGACACGCTCTAGGTGGTGAAGCCGCCGGATAAAGGAATCTCATACCAGCGCAACCGAAAGGCGCCCTGAGTGCTCGACATACCGCTGGTTAACGTATAATTCATCGCGACGGAATGTCCGGGAGTGACGACAACGGGAAAGGGATAATGATTATCCAATATATTCAGGAATTGATTATAGATGACGCTCCCTCCCGTCAGAGAGACGCCCGACCCGCCGCCTGCGGCAATCGTGCAAAGCGGACTCTTCCCCAGAAAATCAGTATTCAGGTTGTACGCTGTCACAGCAGACAGGCCAGCGACGGTGCCGTCGATCACTGCCTTCATCAGGGCGAGCGTGGTGGTGTTCACCGAGAGTTCTATACTGTCCAGGACTGCCTGAATGCCGGAGCCGCCCGGATTCGTCAGCGCGATGACCATCTGTTGGCTGGAACTTGCGGTGAGCACACCCGATGATACTCGAAAGGCGTTTCCTGCAAGCGCTTCGGCCACGATGATTTGCGATAGAGTATAAATTGGCGATTTCAATTCATTGAATACTTTATTACTCACTTTGATTGCATACCTCCTCCCAAGGGCGCGGTCGCCCAGGACACTGTTTCGTTCCTGGCGACTTCCCATTTTCTCGCCACACCCAGCACTTCCTGATCACGATATGCGGGGCGCTTTGTTTTGCGCCTCCTCATCAGGCAAATAGGGCTGGAGGAAATGACAAACAACCGTCGGTGAGCAGAGGATGCCAGTCGACGGTCGCATCATGTCTGATGTTTTCTCAGGCGAGACCTTGATCTGAGGCGCCTTCCTCAGTGCGTATGGCGTTGGCGGATCCCTTTACCGCTTCCTTTAATGGTAAGGAGCCGCGTCGCTCTGCAGTTTTCGTAACCCAATGCAAAGATGTTTTCCATATATTCCCGACCAAGAGCCCAACGAGCAGATAGGCGAGACCGCCAGACATTGCAAAAATGACCGTGCCGACTCCAGCAACGATAACGCCAAACAGAATCTGTTGGCGGTATGGGGCGGGCGTTGTGGGGGGATCCGTCAACATAAAGAACGCCAGGTACAGAGCCGAGTTGACGAACGGTATGCGTAAAGCGTCACCGGGGGTGTCAGAAGGCAAACCAAGGTGAAAAATCGCCATGACGAGCAGTAGCGCAAAGTACGTACCGAGAAAGGCGAGCACCTGGGGGATTTTATTGACCCGCTCGGTGATCAGCAGCCCCCCAGCCAGCAGCAACAGTATGAGCCACGTCGGCAGCAGGGCGAGACTGCCCCACCAACTCTGACCGGTGGCGAACACCACGATGGCAAACAGTAAGCCGAACGCAGCTGGGTTGAAAATCGGTTTGCGTCCCACCTTCAAAACATGTTTAGACAATAGCGCCACGGCAGTGGTGGCCGCCACGATGTACAATGGCGTCGTGTGGCTCAGCACATCCGCCACAATCAACGCAGTGATGACAGCGCCGTCTGAAAACAGTTTTTTGCGCCGTTGCAGCAGTGCGACTCCCGCATCGAACACCAACCCTGTGGCCACTGCGACGATTGCATTCAAAAGTCCCAGATGATCCTGTGGACGCAACGCCGCAATGAGCGTTAGTCCGACCAGAATGGCCAAAACGTATCCCTTTGGCGTCTTCAGAAATCGCTCCAGCGGATTCGGCGTTGGTCGCACAGCTTGTGGATTGTTCATCTCAGATACCTCTCCATCGAATCTGTCATCGTCATGTCTAAAGCATCGCTAATGCAGATCGCCTCAAGATCGAGCGCAGAGACGAATTCGAGCGCGTGTTTCGGACCGAGCACGAAGGCGGCTGTCGACACAGCGTCCGCGAGTATGGCTAGCGGCGCTACCACAGTGCAACTGAGCAGACCGCGCGTGGACTCTCCGGTCTTCGGATTGATCAGGTGGTGAACTTCACTCGCCACAGGACTGCGCCGCTCATAGCTGCCTGAGGTGCAGATCGCCGCATCGGTTATTTGCAACCAGCACATCATGGCATCCTTATGGAGTGGATGCTGAATACCAACCCTCCAGGGTTCGCCAGTGAAATCCATGCCCTGCAGGTACAAATCGCCGCCCGCATCAATGGCAAAGCCGTCCCAACCCACAAGTTCCCTGGCCGCAAGATCCACCGCCAAGCCCTTCGCCACGGCCCCCAAATCGATCAGCATGGGTTTGTGCAGGAGAACCGTCCGCTCTTTCTCATCAAGCGTGATGTCCCGGTAGCTCACCGGCTCGGCGCACTCGACTTGCGAATTCACCGCGTCGCCCGTCAAATAGTGACGGTTGAATCCGTGCGCTTCCAGAGCGCTGCCGACAGTCGGGTCAAAGACTCCGTCCGTAAGAGCGCTTATCTCCAATGCCACGCGAATCGTCTCGAACAGTACATCTGGCACCTGCACCGGCTGTCCAGAATGGCGGCACAGTTCACGCAAGGCACTGCTTTCTGTGAAACGGCTGCATGTCTCCTCTACAAAGCGCATGGCCTCAAACGCCCGTTTAATGGCGCTGTGCATGTCGGTGACCTGGCCGCGCCCGACCACCCTGATGGACACTACCGTGCCCATCAGCAAGTATGATTCCACCGTATGCTGGATTCCCGTTTTCGCCGGCGCTTCCATCTCAGAATCCATCATCATGCCACACCTCACGCCTTTGCCTTTTGCAAGGCCAGATACACAGCTTGCGCAAAGTTGTAGGTGCTTGCCGTTGCGCCGCTCACAATGTAGATCTGCCACGTCTGCATCGAGACAACTTCCTGTGGCAATTGCGGGTCGATCACATACTGTGGATAGTGCATCGTCCACTGAGTAATCTTCACTGATGCGATTTTTCCGTGGGCAATGGTGAGACTCACGCTAAGCGAGCCGTATGGATTGGTGCCCGCACCTGTGTACGTTCCGTCCTTATATTTCACCGCCGGTTTGCTTGGCGGTTTGCTGGACGATTTGCTCGACTGCGAGGATGCACTGGTTGCAGACGAGCCATTGGTAGACGTTCCGCTCTTAGACGAACCAGATTTGGCAGAGGTGGACGACGAAGTTCCGTTTCTGCTGTGGGATGACCTGGAGGCACTGTGAGCAGCCGCGGCAGCACCGGGGGTCGAATTATTGGTTGGTGAGAGCGATGGCACACTGCCGGCCTGAGCTTGAACGGACGGCAGCGTGTAAATATATCCGGCAGCATAAATGGCAGTTACGGCCACACTGCAAATACCCACGAGACGCTTCCCCATCTTGGTCGGCATGATCATAACTCCCCTGAAAGACTTGTCCATCGTTGGTGCTCTATTGATAGAGTGACACTTGTAAAAAGCTCTCTGATATCCATAGTTTTCCCGGTCGAATGCGTTGCTGCGCATGGCCTTTTTTAAAAATAGCATTCTCCTCTTCAAGATCTTTAATGCGCCTATGCATCTCGCGCTGTGCCAGATCTTCCGGCTCGAGAGGCCGCTCCCCACAAAAGAGTGTTGAACATCCTTCTTGAACTCGCCCACCCA
>JAJZCB010000046.1 GCA_021846285.1 Bacillota bacterium | reverse complement strand
GCGCCGCTCGGGCCGACCACATAAACAAATTCGCCCTGCGGGATGCGCACAGATATGCCAGACAATGCGTTTACGCCATTGCTGTATTCCTTCCATACATCCTGCATTTCAATCATTGACGGTCCCCCACTGCATGGACTTCACCTATCATTCGACAAGTATTCGACATGGGGATCGGAAATCCTGCGCGCGGAAAACACTGCCAGAGATGAAGTTGCGCAAGGAGTGAGAACTCCGTGACGCAGTATACACCCTTGCGCTGACTCCGCTCTCATCCACCGCACACGTGGAGCGCTCGACATCGACACATCGGGTTGCCCGCATTGGGGGATGGCACATTATCTCGTCCTCCGTATAGCCAAAGTCCCCTATCAGCCGCCCGGGTTCCTCTGGAACACGTGTACCTATGACATTGTTTCGCCTCACTCCGCCACTTGTCTGCCCAAATGCACAAAATCGCAGTGGCATTGCATAAGAGTCGACACCCCCGCGTTAAACTGCGCATGCTGATCAACCTCCTCTGAAGGCAAGTTTTTCTCAGTATTATCCGCCAATCATCGCCTTTCGGACAGCCGTTTGAAATTCGGGTAGTACTCAAGGAAAACCCTGTATGTCCTCCGGCCATCACAGTTATCCGTGCTGGCCATTCAAAGTCGGACTTGCGTTCCCTTGATAGACCCGCGTGATCGTCTTCTTCCGATCACCAGCAGAACATGAAAATCCGAGTTCGTTCACAGCCCATTGCCGCATACATTACTCCACCGTGTTCCTTCTCGTCGGAAATGTGCGTATAATAGGTTCATGTACAATACTTTCACTGTGACATCGGAGTGAGGCAATGCTTTCCTTCATAGATGAGAGCGGTTTTCCCCATCCAAATGATGAGACTAAGAATCCTGTATTGGCGGCAGTATGTATTCCGCAGGACGAAATGAGAAATGTTGTGCAAAAAATGTACAACATAAAGCTCGACATCTATGGCAGAAGTGACGTAGAAGTAAAGGCAATCAACTTGCTGAAGCCTAAGTCAATAACAAGACACACAAATAACAAGAACTTTGCTGAACGCATCATTAGTGAGGTGTTTATGAGGACAGTGGGATTGAAAGTGTTCGCGATTGTGATGGAACATCCATTGCAAATACCTACAACCAGGTCAGATATGTTCTCTAATCACTATCGATTTCTCTTGCAAAGAATCAATGGATATTCTGCTCTGAGAAGAACAAAGTGCGTTGTAGCGTTTGATTCACAAGATGAAGGCAATGATAAGATAGTCTCTGACCGAATGAAGAATTACCTCTTTAGATCGCATGAGGGTCAGGGATGCGAATCGATAGTGGAATCTGCCTTTTTTTGTAAATTCAAAGGTCGAAGACGGCATACAGTTAGCTGACTTGCTCGCGGGTATCGTTCGACATTATCACGAAAAGCGTCAAGATAATACATCTCCAAATCAGTTCGAAGCGTGGATCAGTGAACTGTATTCTCAAATCCTAAGCCTAACGATCACTGTGGAAGCGCCTCGCGTTCGGGAAGGACTATATGGAATTTATAAAATGCCTTCAAGGTACTTATATCAAACAGAGAAACCGATTCCGACGGGAGAGATCCAATGAAAAACCCGAGTTACGGATTTTCTTTGTGTCATTTGCAAAGACGCACGCATGACCTTCGGATAGATGTGCATGTATTGAAGTGAATCCTAAAAGTACCCGAAATGCAGAAATGCACCGTGTACTTGACTAAGTGCGAATCCCGTATATAATTGAGGCAAGACTGGTGATGTGGTTCTGCCCAAGAGCTGCCTCGTGCTGGTCTTGTTTGTTTTTTACAACTGAAGACTCCGGATTTCAAATAACCCATACTTGTTGCATAAGGTCCTTGTTCGCTTCCACTGCAGACCATTCACTAAATCCGAAGTCTGATCTTCAACTAAACTGCCCTTAGCGCAACAACCACTTCCGTCGGTGTATAGTTTTATTCAGTATAACATCCTGCCGCGCGGCACATTCGCCGCCGAAGGAAGAGAATTGGGCTCCCACAGCATCGGAGCCCGGCCCTTCTTTGCGTCTGCGACGCCGGGCATGGTGGGTGGATGGCAAACAGTCTGCCGTTGCTCACGCCATTTGCCGGAACTCCTCTCACCGTCGCTGCCGGAGTCAGTGTCACGGCACTCAGCCGGCCGATGTGCCGCAACGCATTCGCCACCGAAGGCTGAGAATCAGGCCACGCCGGGGCGGTCGGCCGCCCCGGCCGGATCCGTCGCGCCCCTTGCGTTCGACTCACCTCCCTTCTTGCGAAGCCCGATCAGAGAGGATGTCGCGCGCCCTCTGCAGTTGCTCAGCAACCGCCGAGGGCGCCGTGCCGCCCCTGTGGGCGCGCGCCTCCACACAACCCTGCGGAGTTAGCCGTTGCAATGTCTCGTATGGCGCCGTCGGGCACAGTGTCCGCCACTCCTCCTGAGACAACTCCGTGAGCGTCTTCCCCTGGTTCACGCAATAGGCGACAATCGCTCCCACAATCGCATGCGCTTCCCGAAACGGCAGTCCCCGCCTGGCCAAGTCGTCGGCCAGATCGGTGGCCGCGCTGAAGTCCCGTTCCATCGACCTGGCGATCACATCGCGCCGCACCGTCATGGTGGCGATCATGGGCGCGAACAGCGCCAATCCTGCTTTCACCGTATCCAGCGCGTCAAACAGTCCTTCCTTGTCTTCCTGAAGGTCCTTGTTATAAGTGAGCGGCAGCCCTTTGCACGTCGTCAGTATGGCCAGCAGATGTCCAAACACCCGACCCGCTTTTCCTCTGACCAATTCCGCCACATCGGGATTCTTCTTTTGGGGCATCATCGAAGACCCCGTGGCAAACGCGTCGTCCAGTTCGATCCAGCCGAATTCCGCCGTATTCCATATGATGATTTCTTCTGCAAACCGCGACAGATGCATGGCAATCACCGACAAGGCGCCCAAGGTCTCGATCACGTAGTCTCTGTCGCTGACCGCATCCATGCTGTTTTCATAGAGCGCTCCAAACGACAGTTCATCGGCTACGAATGCCCGATCAATCGCAAATGTGGTTCCCGCGATGGCTCCAGCGCCAAGCGGCATCATGTCTGCGCGTTTGGCCGCATCCGCCAGACGGCCGCGATCCCGCTCCAGCATCCAGAAATAGGCCAGCAAATGATGAGCGAACAGGACAGGCTGAGCGCGCTGCAAATGCGTAAATCCCGGAATGATCACATCCTGATGGCGCTCCGCACAGTCAACGATGGATTCCTGCAAACGCTGCACAAGCTCAGCCACAATCACCAGTTCCTCGCGCACGAACAGATGCATGTCCAGAGCCACCTGATCATTGCGGCTGCGGGCTGTGTGCAGTTTGCCGCCGACGGGTCCCATCAGCTCCGTCAGACGCTGCTCGATATTCATGTGCACATCTTCCAGGTTGCTGCGCCAGACGAAATCGCCCGCTTCGATTTCTGCCCGCACCCTTAGCAACCCATCGACGATCTGCAGAGCTTCCTCCTGCAGGATAATATTTTGCCGCGCCAACATGCGTACATGCGCGATACTCCCGGCAATGTCGTGCATCGCCAGCCTGTGGTCAAAATGAACGGAGGCGTTAAACGCCTCCACCAGTTCGTGCGGTTTTGTACTGAATCGTCCGCCCCACATGGCGTTTCCTTTTGTCTTCAAGGCAACCCCTCCCACTCAGTAACGCCTGTCCTTGTCCGTTCCTGTCGTTATTCGCCCTTGGCTATGCTCGCCTGCAATCGCGTAGGCAGCCCCCATAAGGAAATAAAGCCCACGGCTGCGTTGTGGTCAAACGTATCGCCTGCGGCGTAGGTGGCCAATTCTTTATTGTACAGCGAATACGGCGACGCCGACGCGACAATGCTCGCCTGGCCTTTGAACAGTTTGACTTTTACAGAACCGGTCACATGTTTTTGCGTCTCAACAATGAAAGCGTCAACCGCCGATTTGAGCGCAGAAAACCAGAGTCCATTGTACACGAGTTCAGTGTATTTCTGCTCCAGGAGCGGCTTGAACTGGGCGACTTCCCGCGTCAGCGTCAAATGTTCAAGGGCCTGGTGCGCTTTGATCAGTGTCACGGCGGCGGGCGCTTCATATACCTCCCGCGACTTGATCCCAACGAGTCGGTTTTCGATGTGGTCAATGCGCCCCACACCATGCTCGCCAGCCACTGCGTTCAACTGTTCAATCAGCGTGACGAGCGGCAACTGTTCCCCATCCAGGCTGATCGGTCGTCCACCGGCAAATGCAATCGTAATATAACGGGGCGTATCCGGCGCCGATTCAGGGCTGACCGTCCAGTCAAACGCCTCTTCCGGCGCCTCCGTCCAAGGGTCCTCCAACACACCAGCCTCACAACTGCGACCCCACAGATTGGCATCCACGCTAAACGGACTGTCAAGTGTTACAGGCACGGGAATGCCTTGACGCTTCGCGTAGGCGATTTCCTCATCTCTGGACCACGCCCATTCCCGCACCGGGGCCACCACTTTCGTTTCAGGAGAGAGCGCCGCCACCGATACGTCAAAACGCACCTGATCATTGCCCTTACCCGTACAGCCATGAGCAACCGCGACAGCGCCGAGTTCGTTTGCGACCTGTACGAGCAGTTGGGAAATCAGCGGCCGCGACAAGGCGGCGGACAGTGGATACACGCCCTCATACAACGCGTTGGCATACAGACTCGGCAAAATATACTCCTCCGCGAACTGTTCGCGCGCGTCGATCATCCGCGATTCCACTGCACCGATGGAAAGCGCCTTGTCACGCACAAACGAGAGATCCTTGCCTTCCCCCACATCGGCGGACATGGCGACCACATCATACCCGTACGTCTCCTGTAACCATCGTATGGCGACAGATGTATCAAGCCCCCCCGAATAGGCGAGCACGATCTTTGTCTTATTGTCACTCATGCGCAATATCCTCCTTATGACTCTCCCATAATCGCGACAAGCAGCGCCTTTTGCGCATGCAAACGGTTTTCCGCCTGATCAAACACGACCGATTGCGGCCCATCGATGACATCCGCCGTCACCTCTTCGCCCCGATGGGCAGGCAAACAATGCAGGAACAGCGCGGCTGGATCCGCCGCCTTCATCAGTGTCCGATCGACGCGATAGGAGGCGAAATCAAGCACACGCGCCGCCGCCTCCGACTCTTGACCCATGCTTGCCCAGACGTCGGTGTACACGACATCCGCATGCCGTACAGCAGCCTCCGCCTCTGTGGTTACCATCACTTCCGTCTGCGCGGCCCGCGCCCACTGCCGCGCCTGCTGCACAACCGCCTCCTGCGGTTCATACCCCTGGGGACTGGCGATGCGAATGTTCATTCCCGCCAGTGCAGCCGCCTGGAGGAGGGAATGGGCCATGTTGTTCCCGTCGCCCACGTAAGCCAGGGTCAGGCCACGCAACCGCCCTTTATGTTCCCAGACCGTCAGCAGATCCGCGAGCGCCTGGCACGGATGGTGATCGTCCGTCAATCCGTTAATCACGGGCACCGTAGCATACTTCGCCAGTTCGGTCACATTGTTGTGCGCGTATGTCCGAATAACGATACCGTGAACGTAACGCGACAATACCTGCGCCGTGTCCGCGAGCGGCTCGCCGCGCCCCAGTTGTGTCGCGCCGTCCGCCAGGAAGAGCGCGTGACCGCCCAGTTCAAACATGCCCACCTCGAAGGATACGCGGGTGCGCGTGGACGCCTTATCGAAGATCATCGCCAATGTTTTCCCCTGCAGATAGGGCGTCCGCTCGCCGCGTTCACGACTGCGCTTCAGCTCTGCCGCCAGCCCTAAAACCGCATACAGATCGTCTGACCGCCATCCTGTGAAATCGAGAAAATGAGCGCCCTTCAACGCCGCAACGCGCTTGCTCTCAGCCAGAGCCGTCATTGTGCATCCTCCCCCACGGTCGTGATCACGAAAAATTGATTGCCCCGCAATACTTGCTGCATCGTCATGCATGATCCGCCCTGGCGAGCTATTCCCATTTGTGATGCTGTCACTGTACGGCGTTCAGAGCGTCTTCTAGTGTGTGGACTGCCCGTTCGATGTCGCCTGCGCCGACGATCAGGGGCGGCAATAACCGCACCGTATCGGCTCCGGCCGTCAGCACCAGCAATCCGCGCTCGCGACAGCGGTTCACCACTTCGCCCGCAGTTTGCCCTGTCAACTGTACGCCCCACATCAGCCCCATGCCCCGGACATCCGCAATGTCAGCGCGTTTTCCAGCCAGCGCGCACAGCGCGCTGTACAACTGTTGCCCGCGTCGCTTGACATTGTCCAGAAAACCTGGTTCCATCACGACGTCAAGCACGGCAAGCGCCGCGCGCGCCGCCACTGGGTTGCCGCCAAACGTCGAGCCATGCGCTCCCGGCGAAAACACCGCCGCCACCTCTTCCATGGCCAGCGTAGCGCCCATGGGCAGTCCACCCGCGAGCGACTTCGCCATGGTGACAATGTCCGGTTTCACCTGCAACCGTTGCCACGCAAGCCACGCCCCTGTTCGCCCTGCGCCCGTCTGCACTTCATCAAAGATAAGGAGCAAACCCAGTTCATCGCAGATCTCCCGCAGTTCCCGCAGAAATAGCTGCGGCACTGGGCGCACGCCGCCCTCGCCCTGAATGGGTTCAATCATGATAGCCGCAGTTTTTGGACTGACTGCCGCGCGGACAGCGTCGATCGTGAATTCCTCGACATAGCGAAACCCTGCCGGCAAGGGCCCAAACCCTTCCTGGTACTTCGGCTGGGCGGTCGCGGTCACAGTTGCGATCGTACGTCCATGAAAGGAGTGCGTGAAGGTGAGGATTTCGCCCTTGTGCGCGCCGTGCCGTAACTTGCTGTAGCGCCGCGCCAGTTTGATGGCCGCTTCGTTCGCTTCAGCGCCGGAGTTGGAGAAAAATACGCGATCCATATCGCACGCTTGTGTCAGGCGGTGTGCCAGTTCAGCCTGAGGTTCTGTCAGATAGAGATTTGACATATGCCACAGCGTCTGCAACTGCTCGGTCGCCGCAGCGACCAGCGCAGGGTGGCAATGGCCCAGTCCGCATACCGCGATGCCGCTTGTAAAGTCGAGATACCGCTGGCCCGCGTCGTCAAACACATACATGCCTTCACCCCGAACAAGACGCAGGGGTTGACGAGCGTACGTCGTCATGACACTCGCGGCGTCCATGGCGGCGATAGTCGGCGACAGCCCACTTTCCGCGCTTTCGGTTCCTTCTGCCAGAGCTACAAACTGCGGATCAGGCATAGGATACTCCCCCTTCTCCTGCTAGGATCTGTGCAACAACAGTCGTTCCGGGCGGATTGCCGCAGAGCACTCCGGACAGCACGCCTGCCCGCCGGCCATCCACGATGTGGGCGGCTTTCGTTCCTCCGATCAAGGTTGCCAGAGCGGCCTCCAGCTTGGGAATCATGCCCCCGCTCGCTGAGCCGCTCGCGATCATGCCCTGCGCCTGCTCAAAGGACAATCGCCTGATGACCGACGGTGATTCCGGATTTTCCTTGACGCCCTCCACATCGGTTGCGAGCACCAGCGCATCCGCGCGAAGTTCCGCAGCGATTGCGCCCGCCGCCAAATCGGCGTTGATGTTGTACACCTGTTGATCGGCATCCAGTCCCAGAGGCGCAATCACCGGAACATATCCGGCTGCAAGGAGCGCTCGCACGACGCCCGCATTGACCTGCACGATGCGTCCCACGAAGCCCAGCGTTTCCTGGTCATAGGGCGCAACCCGCAGGAGATTTCCATCTTCCCCGCTGATTCCTGCGGCTTTTGCGCCGAATCGGTGTAGCGTCCGCACAATCCGCTTGCCAACGCTGCCTGAGAGCACCATTTCCGCAACGGTCAGCGTCTGCTCATCGGTCACGCGCTGGCCCTGCACAAAAGCCGCCTGATGGCCCAGACGCGTCAGCCACTTCGTCACTTCCGGCCCTCCGCCATGGACGATCACGATGCGCACGCCGCGTCCGACATGTTCCGCGATTTCAGCGAGCAGCCCGGGATCGCTGTCGGCGACACTGCCGCCATATTTGACTACAATTGTCGTCACTGCTGTAACCCTCCTTCTCACCGCCACGCTGTCGCGGTCAAACCGTAATCATCCGGCAAATTCAACATGATGTTGACATTTTGCAACGCTTGCCCTGCCGCGCCTTTGCCCAGGTTGTCAAGCGCCGCCGCTACGAGGATGGTACGCGTTCTGTCATCTACAAAGAGTCCGATCTGGCAAAGATTTGTGCCCGTCACATTGCGCAGTTCCGGCATCTGTCCGGGCGGCAAGACATCGACAAACGCCTCGTTTTCATAGCGGTATCGGTAGAGTTCATAGAGTTCAACCGTGTTCATGTTCGTGGGTGCAGGCGCATACGCCGTTGCATAGATGCCCCTGGTCACCGGCATCAATTGCGTCGTCAACAGGATCTTCACGGCGCCGTCGTCCTGCCTGACTGATGACGCCGCGTCCGTTGCCATGGGCGCCCCCGATGGCGCCGACGCTTCGTCGTTCGCCCGCCTTCGCCTTCGCGAAGCCTGCGCCAGTGTCTGCTCGATTTCCGGCGTGTGCTGGTGCTGTCCGACTCTGTAGGCGGTAAAGTTGCCGTCGATTTCAACAAAATGCGTCGTCAGTTGCGGGCTCCTGCCCGCCCCGGACACCCCAGATTTGGCGTCGACCGAGATCCGCTCTCCGTCGAGCCAACCCATCTCAGCCAGAGGAAGCAACGCCAATTCCGCAGCGGTCGCATAACACCCTGGGTTGGCGACCAGTCCGGCCGAGCGGATATCGTCTCGAAACATCTCGGGCAAACCATATACGGCAGGAGTTTCGGCCGCTGCCGCGGGTTTCTTGTACCACTGCTCATAGAGGGCGGGCGGCAGCCGGTAATCGCCGCTGAAATCCACCACGCGCACGCCTTTGGCCAACAGGTCCGGCACATGGCGGTGCGCTTCTCCGTGCGGCAACGCGAGCAGCGCCACGTCTGCGTCAGGCGGCTCTTCCAGCGTGCGCATGGCCGAATAACGCAACGACGAGATGGACGTGCCCCGAAACTGGGAACACACTTCGTCAAGTGGATGATCCGCATGAGTGTCAGAACCAATCCAGACGATCTCCAGGTCCGTTCGCTGAAGCATGATCCTCAACGCTTCCATGCCCGCGTAGCCCGTCGCGCCGTACAACGCGATTCTCATGCCATCAGCCCCTTTTCACGAATCATTATACATCTACGTGTATAAACTTGCAATTATGCGCAAAAAAATACCCCCCCACCGGGCGTCATATGGAGCGATCAGCGCAGCTGCCACGCCCGCTCCCAGTTTAGCAATCGATTGCTGGTAAAATGCGCCCGTGGTCCATCGCATATATACACTTAGGGGTGGGACATAATATTTAACTTATATGAATTATAATCCTTAATTAAGGTTGGCATAGACCTTTCCAGGACAGTCAGACAATTGGAGGATACATTTGATGGTATGACACGTTCAAGAGTTGTTAGCCATCTTCGGTCTGCTTCCAATGTTTTCTGCGTGACAGTCACCGCTCTGGGGGGAGTAGTATTTAGAGAGATGTCAAGAAGCGCTTGTTCAATTTCCCCAACCTCCTTCTGATCAAATCCAGACGCTACTAACGCAAATTTTTCTGCAGACCATATTCCGGTCGCTTGTCCGATGAATTGCTTTGCAACACCATACGCATCCAGAGTTGTTGGGCTCGTGGGATTCCCTTGATAAGCAGGTAAATTCATCGTTTGCACGGCAAGAGACAGGTCAACCCCCATTTGATATATGGCCTGATTCAGATCCTGATGACGAACATTCTGCTCATGATAGTAGATAAGTCCGCAGGCCATTGCGAATATAACAGCGAGAATGTAACCGGATGCTTTGGCGACCATCCCCAATTAGACTCCCCCCTCCAGATATCACACACCCGCGCCTTCGATCCATGTTCAATGTCACACACGACACCAACATATGCGCATTATCACCGGATTGCCCTCTACAGCGACTTGAACGGCGGGCATGTTGTCAAGACACGTTTTTGAAAGAAATAAGGTGTGTTTGACGACAACAAGCAAGTTTGGCGTCCAAGGTAACGCCAGGAGCCGTCTTGTCCAGGTTGAGGATAGTGTCAATTTCCACCCGTCAGCGCATGAAGGCGATGTCCGAAGGGAAAAATCCATTCCATTGAACGCCTGGCTTTAGGCCGAATGGCAGCGAAGTCTTCCAAGTCCCTTTCGCGCCCCCAATCGGAACCTCCACCAACTCACCGCCAAACGTGACACACCACACATGATTTCCCACAACGACAGCGCCCGAAGACTCGGGAACCTTCATAGTCTCAACCCGCCCCGTCGCCGGGAAGATTCGCACGCCGTAGGGAAGTGGCAGAGTGGCGTGCGGATAGTATTTGAGAACAAGAATGGATTTTGCGTCAGGCAATGCCAGTATTTCATTTGGCACCAGTCCCACGGCATATTGGGTAACGGGTTTCAGTGTTCGCGAATTCAAAACGGTAACCGTGGTTCCATAGCCCTTCTGACTCATGTCGCCTCCGTTTGCCACAAATAGACGACCGTGCCAATACAACAAGGAGTTTGGACCAGGCGGCCCATTTGATACGCGAAGCAGTTTCGTCTTCAGATTATTCCCGTCAATCGCGTAATAGGCCGTGGTCATGAGCGACTTCCCGGGATTGATAAAGTCTCCGGCGACATACACGGTCCCGTTTCGACCAGTCGTTATCGCGTTCAACATGCCTTTTATAGCCCGAGAACGCACGACCCGTTTAGTCTTCGGATCAATCTTGTCCAACTCTCCGATCAAACCGTTCCCTTGTGAAATGACAAAGACACCCATCTTGTTAGAGATGATCCTGGTCGGTCCGCTCCCTTTGATGGGTACCTCAGTGATCTGTCCCGTGGAGAGTGACATACACAGAACATAGCTGTTCTGCGTGTCCATAAAGATGCCATAGGGAGCTATCCAGGCGTTCCGGTGGTTGTACCCCTCCACAATACTCTGAAGCCCCTGGGAGCCGACCGAAATCTTTGACATTGCGTGCGTCACCGGATTTACGCTGTATAAGAACGAGGAATTGGCCGTGTTGGAGTCGGCTGTAATCAACAGTGCGCCGTGAAGGTTTATCGCACGATCTCCCGCATGGGAGAGACTCGTCACCCATAGTACGACGGCCGTCACGGCTGCCAAGAGGAAAACGGCCATGACGCCAATGATTGTTTTTGTCCGCGTTCCGTTAATAATAGATCCCCCTCGTTCATTTTGGTCCTTAAGCCAGGAAGGGAAACTTGCGCTGCCATCGAATTGGTTGTTGCGGCGTGTTGTTTAAACTCCCATTTACTGATGCCAGGGAGCTGGCCCAGGTTATTTTGAATGATTTGTTCGGGTGAAAGACCCGAGGCCGCCAGGGCTTGATTTTGGGTAGCTGCGGTCGTTGAAGCAGTTGTGTTTGTGTCTGCAAACGCAGTGCCAACCAATGAGAACGTGATAACCACTGCCGTTCCAACCAAGGAGACTGCTCTCTTCATTTTACCATCTCCCGTTCTGTGTAACATCGGTCATTGCGTCAGGTGCCCCCACAATGGCGAACCCGCAGCGACTGGTTCCCATGCAACAATTGCTCATTCCTCTACCCGTTCACTTTCGCCTCCCCCTCTTGCTCAAACTCAAAGTATCCTCATCAGTATTTTATCGACTTCTTCAGGTAAATAGGGATATAATAGCATGTAAGTATCACTTCCCCAAATTCTGATTATCGTGTGTTTACTACCATCTTGAAGGGAGACACAGGAGACCCCCATGAACATCGGGCAAAAGATCCGCGACGCACGTACAAAGCGCGGCATGACCCAGCGCGAGCTCGCCGGTTCCGATTTCACACGCGAGCTCATCAGTCAGATCGAGAGCGGTCGTTGTCAGCCGTCTCTCAAAACACTGACCATACTCGCGCAGCGTCTCGGTCAGACCATTCAAGACTTCCTTCCCGCCTCGGATTCGGAGAATCACATCGATGTGCAGGCCCTCCTTTCCGTGGTCGATCAATGTCTGCAGGCCAACCTGGTGGACGCCGCCATTCTCTGCGCCAAGGAAGCCTTTCGCGCTTGCGCGACGGAACCCGACGAACTGACCATTGCCCAAGCCGGGTTCTACCTCGGGCGATCGCATCTCGCCCTTCGCGACTGGATTCCCGCCTGCGCCCTGTTCGAACGCAGCTTGGGTGAATTCGCCCGACTGGGCCAAAAGAAATGGGTCATGGAAACCCACCGTTTCTACATAGGGGCTATTGCAGGGTCACTGGAGGCGTTTCAAAAAGCCGAGAACCTCGCCTGGCAACTCGGCGACAGCCATACAAGAGGGGAGGCGTTACTTCGGCGACCGAGAAGTTGAAAGGGCTGCAACGAAACACGATGGTGTGCGGTGGACAGCAGTTTGAACAGATCACAGTGCCCACGCGGGATCAGCAGGCGCTGCTGGAGACCCTCGAGGTCAGCCTGTGAGGCGGTAGCCACAAACGCTCGTCCGAAAATGTCAAAAACCCGAATGGGAGTCGTCGCTCACTAATATTTGATGGAGATCCAGGCATATTTGTATCCATTGATAAAGCAATCAATGCTGCCCGAATTTATTACAGATGTATCATTGTTTAGTTCGGGAAACCGAACGTATTTTTGAGTTCTTGTATCGAAACCATCCATCTGATAGTCATTAATTCCCCTCATCCAGACATATCTGCCGTCAGTCATCACATAGGATGGGTTGTCAGAAATGAGCCAAACCTGGTTTGACGCCAACGAGTAGCAGTGAACACCAGTCGTTCTGTCCGACCAAACAAAAATTCCATTCCGAGAAGACATATCGAATGGATTAACATTGATTCCTGAATACACCTGTCTAAGCAACTGACCAGTCAGATGATTAATGGTCATCGTGTACGGCTCTGATTCAAAAAAAGATCCGTTTGGTGAAAAATGGTATGCAGGAACCCAAATAATCCCCAAATCGCTGCCTGCAACCGAAAAATCACCGATCACTCTCTGATTGCCTGTACCTTTTGATGTAATTAACACTTTTCCCCGATCTTTATTTAGATTCGTGGAGTGAATCATAACATCAACTTGATTGCCTCTGGAGGATTGGGTACCGTAATAGATTACGCTTCCGACCATTTCAAAAGCCATCAACTGTTCATTGGTACCGCTTTTTTGTCTCCAGATGCCGAGCTCCTTATGAGTGACCACATTGTATGCATATATCCGTTCTCCATAATCAGCGCCAATGCCCATGCTTTGATAAATCCAAGATATCCAGTCACCCGATGACTGGATATCAAACGGTTCATAATCCTTTATTGGATTTAATTGCGGCAAGTACATTCGATCGTTAATTGTCATGATCCTGCCCGGCAACAAGCGGGGTAATCGCGCATTGGCGTTCTTCCCAAAGGGCGCAAAGGCGCCAGGAGTACTTGTTAGGAAACCTAAAGTCTTGTTATAACTCACCGGAAAGATGTACTTTACACCGCCCTGATGAACCACTCCCGACAACTCCTCGAAGGAGCTTTTCATTTTGTTGAATACGGGTGGCACATTTGACGAATGAACATTCTTTGACATGTCATGTGAGCCATTCGACGCAGGGAGGAGTAACAAGGAAAAGAGGATTATAACTAATGGATAATTGCTCTTCATACATAAATCACTCCATAGTTGAGTTAAAGCAGCGGGCGTTCCTACTCGACTGCCCGCTGCCGCCGAGCTCTAGCTGACCACACCTTGCCATCCCATTTCAGGATAGGTGCCATACACACCCTTAACGCTTGCGGACTCATACGTATTGAGCTGGGCGACGGTGTATGTGATGTAGTGACCATTGGTGTTCTCGTCCGATTCGTCGTACCAGCCCAAGTTCTCTTCACTCTGATTTCCAGTTCCATAGCCGGAATAATACCTTCCCGTCACGTAGTGGAAAACCAGGTTTGATCCGTTGGTACCGCCCTGATAGCCAGGCAGATAACCATAAATATTAAAAATGTCTGGTGCACTGGATAGACCCACCGCCACCGCCGTATTCACGAAGGCGTCGCTTGGGGTGGGATACGAATAGGCTGTATAGGTGTAGTTACTCTGATCGGAATTCAAGGTTGACGTCCAGTTGCTGCCGAATGGTGTTCCATTCGAACTGGACCAACCCAACTGCGTTTCGAGTGTGGTAATACTGGGTGTGCTTGATCCTTTGAAATGGTACAGCAGATTAAAGGCAGCAATAGGGCCACATGTAGATCCAGTGTCCGATTCAGTCGTAGTACCGGTGTCAACTATTCCGCTTGGTGGAGGACCCCCGGGTACAATGTTCGGTGATGTGACACCGCTATTTAATGCAGTGAGAGCACCACCATATTCCTTCATTATTTCTGCCTGTTTCGCATGAGATTGCTGAATCTCCTGCGGGGTCATCGTAACCTGAGAGTTAGGAGGCGTTGGAGTACTTGCTGCATAAGAGTTGGAAGTTGCAGCACACAACCCAAAAATCGTACTCAATGAAAGCAAGGCAACCTTGAATTTCACTTTGAAAACCCCCTTCTTATTTTTCGTCACGTAGATTATATAATGAGATAATACTTATAAACATAAATCCTATTATTTCCTTCGTGTCGTAATCAAGTTATCTAAAATCATTTTCAATTGGAGACAGTGCCAGAAGCCCATAGCATATAACCAACGCCCCGGATGGAAAGCAGGTGTTTGGGAGTGCGTGGACTGGGCTCAATCCTCCTTCGAATTTTCCCAATTTGAACGTTAAGATTCTCCCGTGTTCCTGTTCCGCCACCAGTCCATATATGAGAAATGATCTCTTCCGCACAGACGGGTTGCCCAACCCTTTCAATCAACAGACACAAAATTCTGTACTCAATATCTGTGAGCCTGTACGTTCTACCTGCACGACATACTGTTTGATCATCTGCGTCTATAAAGCAGCTGTCAGATAGGTAGAATACTTCCACCATGCTTAGTGATTCACCTCCTTATCATTTAGTTTAGCACCAGGAACCCATACGACAGGGAATCCGCAGTGACTGGTTCAAATGCAACAATGGCTATTCCTTTACTCATTTACTTGCATCACCCCCCTCTTCGTTAACCTCAAAGTATCCACAAGACAAACTTTATCACCCACTTCAGGTAAATAGGGATATAATCGTATGTAAGTTCCACTTCCCCAAATTCTGATTATCGTGTGTTTACTACCATCTTGAAGGGAGACACAGGAGACCCCATGAACATCGGGCAAAAGATCCGCGACGCACGTACGCAACGGGGCATGACCCAGCGCGAGCTCGCCGGTTCCGATTTCACCCGCGAGCTCATCAGTCAGATCGAGAGCGGTCGTTGTCAGCCGTCTCTCAAAACCCTGACCATACTCGCGCAGCGTCTCGGTCTAACCATTCAAGACCTCATTCCCGCCTCGGATTCGGAGAACCACATCGATGTGCAGGCCCTCCTTTCCGTAGTCGATCAATGTCTGCAGGCCAACCTGGTGGACGCCGCCTTTCTCTGCGCCAAAGAAGCCTTTCGCGCTTGCGCGACGGAAACCGACGAACTGACCATTGCCCAAGCCGGGTTCTACCTCGGGCGATCACATCTCGCCCTTCGCGACTGGATTCCCGCCTGCACCCTGTTCGAACGCAGCTTGGGTGAATTCGCCCGACTGGGCCAAAAGAAATGGGTCATAGAAACCCAGTTCTATCTCGGCCACGCCACATATGGCCATCAAGATTACCGCAGGGCAGCGTCCCATTACGAGTCGGCCTGCGAAGTCAGCGCCGATCATAAGTCTTATCAAACCATTGCGCTCAAGTCTTGGCTCTATTTGGGAACTTCCCGTTTCTACATCGGCGCTATTGCAGGGTCGCTGGAAGCGTTTCAAAAAGCCGAAAACCTCGCACAGCAACTCGGCGACAGCCACATTAGAGGGGAGGCATTGCTCGGGCTCGGATGGAGTCTGCATGTCCTTGGACAGACGAAGGAAGCTCTGGAGATGACCAATCGGGCGCTGCAGATGAAACCGGCTCCCAACCCATCTTTATGCACGGACTTACAACACAACAAAGGGATTTATCTCGCGGATCTCGGCCGTTGGCAGGACGCATTTGCACTCTGGACAGCATGTGTCGAATACCATAGGCAGGCGGGCCAAACGACAGAGATGGCTTCAATCTGCGGAGACATCGCGCTATTTTGGATTCACCAATGCGAATTCGACAGGGCCGAGGCGAAGTATGAAGAAGCGCTCGACTTGTTGGGGGAGAAAGATGCGGCAGTGATTCGGGGGCATTTGTATCGCGGACTCGGGTATCTGGCGCACATTCAGGAACGATCTGGACGCGCCAGGGAACTCTACGAAATGAGCATGGGGTTTTTCCGCTTGGCGGGCGCGACAGGGGAGATAGCAAACACCCGAACCATCATGGCCGGTTCACACGGGCTGAACCTGCTCCTTCGGTAGCGACGGACCATTTGCGTAAGCAGAACTTCCCATCAATCCCCTTCTACTACCAAGTCCTATGAATTATAATGCTAACAGAAATCGCGTGATGCCAACGCGCGCCGTGGGGAGGATTACACTCGTGAGATTCTTGGTTAGGCCCGTGTTCCTTAGTTTGCTTCTTGCATTCCTCGTCCTGTCCGCAACCGCCGCAATACCCAATTCAAGCAACCCGGCAACGGGCAGTCTGCCCCAACCTATCTCACCGCCAGTCAAAATCATGTCAGGAACCAGCACTCTATAGCATCCCGCAGCGGAGAGCCATTCTTCCCAAACCATCTGTTTCTGACGACAATCTCAATGCTTAGCGGCGGCAGTGTCTCTGTAGACTATGACCAAGTCTACGACCCCGGATCGTACTGGTAACCCAACGCCCCCACGGGGGGTCATTTTGTAATGCATGGGATGAATGATCTCCACGTACGTCCGTTGTTCAGGGTCCTCCGCAAAATGATGTCATGTCCGTTTGCCGGTTCTGAACGTAAGGCGAGCCATCCCGTTCCAGAAGATGGGAACTGAATATTCCAACGTGTTTGAAGTTCATCTGGAATGGCGGGCGCAGCAACTCAGATTTCAGGCCGCCAACGGTCGCCGTCAAAACGTATAACCCATCGGATCGAGCGCCGTACCATCTGCTGAAATTCGAGAGGGCGATCCACTCATACGGCAAGTTCGAATGGAATGTCCATGTGTTCCTTTTCGCATGCAAGGTGTAGAGGAGGGTGACCGGTGAGGACGACATTCCAATGCCAGAACCAATCAGGATCCCCTCCTGTCCACCGTTGAAAAAGCGTACGAGGGTCGGCGTAAAGTACAACGAATCATATTTCTTCGGCGCAAAGATACGGATTTCGCGCCAAGAAGTCCACCGTTTTTGGTCTCCATCAAATGCAAGGAACCGGTTGAACCAGGCCACCAGATTGCAGTCACGGAAGCCAGCACCCAGACGCTGTTGCGGGCGGTCAGCACTGGCGACGCCGAGAGAGCCCTGCTCGACCTGCCGATCGCCGACCCCGCTCTGCATGTGGAAAAATTGTGGGCAGAGGAGTTGATTGTGATCGCTCCGCCGGGCTCCGCAGAGTTTTCCAGGCGACCGGCGCCGCTCACGCGGCTGAGTGACGCGCCCTTTATCACGGCGGAGCCGGGGTACGGACTGCGCGACGTGCTGTTCCGGCAAACGCAGACTGCTGGATTCAACCGGCGCGTGGATTCGAACTGACCAGTCTGGAGGCGATCATCGGCTTTTTCCATCACGGTTTCGGCTTGAGTCTGGCGCCGGAACGCACCGTGCGCCTAGAGATTCAGGCGGGTGAGATTCAGACTGTTGCCTTGCGGGAACCGGTGAGCCGCATGCGGTCGCCCATCCATTCCTACGCAGGCGGCTCACCGTAGAGGCCGCCTGTCAGTCTAGGCGCGCACGCCAAACCGATTCCCGTAAAAGGGGGGGCCTCGCCGGCGCTTCCCTCTCACAGGGCGCGTCCCACCTGCCGCCAGTAGCTGGCGCGACTGGCGGCAAAGAACCCCAGCAAGGCGAGCAGATACACGATCATAACCGCCATGAAAGCGGTCCACACGGCAGCGGTCATCGTATAGAGGTGCGTGAACGCTGTCATGGCAACCGTACTGTCCGCTGCGCCGAGAAGCCAGGGAAGTATGAACAGCAGCGCTATTTCGGCGGTCATCATGCGCCGCGTTTCCGAGGGGGTTGCTCCCATTCGCGCGAGGGCGCGAAACTGGCGCCGGTCTTCCTGCGCCTGTGCAAACAGTCGCAGCGACAACAACGCCCCCACCATCAGGCAGAGAAGCCCTCCCAGGAACCCGGAGGTAAACACGAGACTGGCGAACACTGGAATGCTGGTGCGGTACGATGTCCAAGTGTCAGTGACAGTCACAGACGATGGAGCAGCCATATGATGCAACGCCGTCACCGTGGGTCCGCTTGCTTGCCATGGTGAAGCGCCCAGACTGCGCACGCTCCATCGATCCGCCCCTGCCGACTGTGCGGCAAGTTTCGCATAGGTCGATCGATTTACGATCAGGAGAAGATCGGACACCCCTCCTGCGGATTCATTGAGTACGCGGGTCTGTGTTACGGTTCGGATGGTCAGGGATAGGGAACGTGTTCCCACACGCAGATTGATGTTCCGGTTTGGCAGGGGCCCGGTCAGCAGGGGATAAGGTAAGTCAAGGACCGCTTCCCGTTTTCCAAGCGGCGGCACAGGAACCCAGTACACACCGAGGTGGGGATGACTGTGCAACAGGAGGCTGCCCAGTCGGTTGAAGACCGTCCTTGGCATCACGGTCACGCCGACAGGTCCCCCACGATCGGCCGATACATGTTGATACCACAAATTTCCGGACAGGACCGAAATGTCCGTGGATGCCTGGATACGCAGGCCGTTTTCGTGAGCGATCCGTTTGCCGGCGGAAAGAGACGGTTCGTGGATGCCAAGGGGAGCCACCCACTGAACGGTCCATGGATCGACGTGCACAGCGTTGGCGGCGGTTCCCGCCTGAATGCCAAAAGCCGCGCCAAACCCTGTCAGCGCCATCCCCGTCAAAATCGCCACCACCGTGTAGGTTCCGGCATGATCCGAAAGCCGGTGCAACAGCCGCGCGCCCACCACGAGCCGCATCCCTGATCGCGAACTGCGCCGCCGCCAGTGAAAGAACGTGGAGAGCCCCGAACGCAGAAGACCGTACGTTGCAACAGTCACCAATGCCAGAGTTCCCAGTGTCCACTGCAAAGAAGGCGGTTTCGCGCCATGGCTTGCGACAAGCGCATAGCCTGACCCCAGCGCGGCCAGACTCAGCAGGGCAACGAACGGTCGCGGTTTTCTTGTGGTCTGAGTACGCCTTCCGGCGTGAAACAGGGCGATGGGTGATTGGCGACGGATTCGCGTTCCGCTCCATAGCGCGTCCACGAAAAACATGGCTCCAAACAGGGTGCCCGTAACGAGAAACGTTGCCGGGCGCACGTTCCATGGTCCAGGAGACTGGGCCAATACCCGCTCCAGGGTCCAGTCAAAGAGAGGAGAGAGCCCGGCGCCTAGCACCCAGCCGCAGACAATGGCCACGACGCCCAACACGGCGGTTTCGCGGGCAATCAGGCGGCCGATCTGGCGCGGGGTGACGCCAAGCACCGTGAAGAGCGCAAATTCCGGGCTGCGCAACCGCAGCAAGAGACGGTGGAAGTACAGCAGGAAGAAGGCGCTGAACAGAACCACGACCACGGCGCTCACGGTCAGGAGTGCTTCAATGAAGCGACCGAGCGGACCGGTTGTGGTTCCCGGCTCCAGGAGAAAGTTTACGAATAGGACTGCCACCGCGACGGCCACCACACTGGGTGCAAGGTAGCTTGCGTAGCGGGCCGCCTGACGACGGCTGTTTTTGAAAAGCAGGCGGCGCCAGTTCATGGGCGATTCCCACTTTCGACCACGGCCAGCATGTCCAGAATTTCCTGAAAGAACACGCGTCGTTCTCCGCTCCGATGAAGAGCGCCGTACACCTGTCCGTCGCGCAGCAGGATCACCCGTTGACTGTAACTCGCGGCGAAGGGGTCATGAGTGACCATCACGATTGTCGCGTGATCTTCCTGATGAAGAGTGGACAGGAGAGCCAAAAGATCCTGCGCCGCCCCAGAATCCAGATTGCCTGTCGGTTCATCAGCCAACAGCAGCGCGGGCCTGGAGACCAACGCGCGTGCAACAGCCGCGCGTTGCTGCTGGCCTCCGGATACCTCGTAGGGATACCGTGAGCTTAGCGAGTCGACGCCAAGCGCAGTCATCACCTGAGAGACCCGTTCTGCCGTCTCCGGGCCCTTGTGACCTTCCAACGCCAAGGGGAGCCACACATTTTCCGCCAGTGTCAGCGTGTCGAGCAAATTAAAGTCTTGAAACACAAACCCGACCCGGCTTCGCCGCAGACGCGCCACAGCGTCAGGTGACAGCGCATCCAGCCGTTGACCGGCCACCTCGACTGTTCCCGAGGTCGGTCGGTCAAGCCCAGCCAATAGATTGAGAAGAGTGGTTTTGCCGCTTCCCGATGGCCCCATGATACTGACAAATTCACCGGCGCTCACTGTGAGATTGACGCCCTGAAGCGCTGACACCATGTCCGCACCGCGCTTTCGACCGTAAAACTTAGTCACATCGCGCATGGTCACTGGATTCATATCCTCGGCCCCTTCCATTCCCTGTACTTTGCCATATACGACGTAAGTGTAGTTCATGACCGATCCGTCTGTCGCAACGGAACATGACAAACGCGCCCTGGCAGGTGACAGATTTGTCATGGAACGCTTATAGAGCCTGTTCAAAACTACCATGGCCTGATGCCCATGGTAGTTTTGAACAGGCTCTTACAGCCGGATGGGCGAGTGGTAACGGGCGGTCGGAACAACAAGGGTCACCGTGGTTCCCATGCCGACGGTCGATGTGAGATCGACGGTCCACCCGAGACGCGCGGCCGCCTCTCGCACCAAGTAGAGTCCGAGTCCCGTGGAGCGGGGGTACTCGCGGCCATTGCGACCCGTGAAGAACGCTTCGAATACGCGCGACTGATCAGATGCGGGAATTCCCACGCCAAAATCCTGCACAGCCAGCGCCACTTCATGCGGTTGGGCGGTGACGCGAATGACCAGCGGCCGCTCCGGATCGTCTGGACCCGGCGCGGCGTATTGGAAAGCGTTCCGCAGCAATTGGTCACAGCAGAACCGCAACCATTTTTTGTCGGTGGTGATGGTCACGGAGGGCGGTGAGAGCTCCAGGCGGGGGAACAGGCGCGCATGAATCCAGCGCGCCTGATGAGCGTTAACGACATCCCGCAGAAATGGCGAGAGGGCGATGGTTTCCATCCGCGCATCCGCGGCAAAGGAGGAGATGCGAGCGGTTTCAATCCAGAGAGCGACCGCCTGATCAAGCGCTTCCCGCTCTGTCTCCCATTGTTCCAGCAAATCGTGGATCTCGACATCAGCAGATGTGCAGCGTTCACGCAGGGCCGATTCAATCCAGACCATCACGCTGAGAGGTGTTTTCATCTGGTGGGCAAACTCGGTTGCAAACGTCTGGGACTGACGCTGTTGCGCGGCCGCCGCGCCGCGCTCAGCCGCCGCCTGACGCGCATAAGCGCCCATCAGGTCCGCGACCAGCCGTTGTTCTGTGGTCGCCCCTACGGGCGTCGAGAACCCCGCAATCATGTCTGGAGTCGCGAGGTGCTCTGCAATGGCGCGCTCAAAAGGCCGCCGGCGAAGGCATTCCCACAGCACTCCCCCCGCACATGCGACGCTGCCAAGGGCAAGCGCATACCCCATGATTCCCCAGGGCACCGGCCGACGCCAAGGAACGAGCGCCATCACCAGGGTTACTTCGGCAAGCGTCATACCGACCAAGGCGGCAACGATGACGCGGACCCAATCTCTGAGACATGTCCACATGTTCATGACAGACAGTCCAGGTGGGACGCAGAGTCCGGTGGGTCATCCCGGCGGAGGCGATACCCGAGTCCACGCACCGTGCCGATCGCATCGGGCATGCCAATCGCGGTCATTTTGGCGCGCAGGCGCCCAATGGTTACCGTGAGGGTGTTGTCCTCGATAAACGTTTCGTCATCCCAAATCGCCGACAACAGCCGGTCGCGGGAAACTGCGGCGCCCTCGGCGGCAACGAGCGCTTCCAGCAAAGTCGACTCGGTGCGCGTCAAGATAACGTGATCTGCGCCGTGTCGCAAATCGCCGCGCGCTGTGTCCAGCGTCCAGTCGGCCCCGTGGAGTTCGGCGGGCGTGGGAACGGCCCCCGTGCCGCGTCGCCACAGGATCTCCAGTTTTGCGCGCAGAAGGTCCGGGTGCACCGGCTTGGTCAAGTAGTCGTCGCCTCCCTGTTCGAGCGCACGCACCTGATCCAACGCATCGGAACGCGCCGATAGAAACAGTATGGGCGCCGAGGTGACTGTGCGAAGCCGCCGACACCAATAAAAACCGTCATACACCGGCAGATTGAGATCCAAAACGATGACGGCCGGTTTCACCGCACGGCATTCCTCCACGAGCCCAGCCCAGTTCTCGGCCCGCGTCACTCGCCAGCCGAATCGCTCCAATTCCCGATGCATGATGACGGCCAACCGTGGGTCGTCCTCCACGATCCACAACCTGCGTTGGTTCATGCGCGATCTCCTTTCAAGAGGTGTGCGCCGACGCCCGCAGAACCTGTTCTGCCGGGGGGACTCTGAGAAGATATTGACTATCAATATTATACACCGGACTTTTGGGCGGCGCGCTGCAAGAGCGCTCTGGACGCGAGCGCCGCGGATGCGAGCACGCCAATCCTCGATGCGCGAGGAACCGAAACCACGGGAACTTGTCCAGTACTGCAACAACGAACAAAAAATCACCTCTGCCATTTTACTCATGCGTCAGCACTGCCGCCCCACTACTGTATTGCCCTTGGACCATCCCAGGCGTACTATGGAGAAAACGCATACAGGTTTGAAGAAACAAGGGAGGAACTACGATGGATGCGCCCAATGAAATCGATTTTATTCTGAAAAGCGAAACACTCCTTCCACCCCCGGCCTATGTCGAACGGTCCTACATCACAAGCGCTGACATGTACAGCGAGAAGTACCGCGCATCGATCGAGGACCCCACGACATTCTGGAACGAAGTCGCCGACGAACTCGACTGGATTCACCGCGAACCGGCGGTCATGGAGGGGAGCATGCCCGATTTTCGCTTCTTCCCCGGAAGCCAGATCAACGTATGCCTGAACTGCGTGGATCGCCACGCAAACAATCCGTTGCGCCGCAACAAAGTGGCCCTTTTCTTTGAGGGGGAGAACGGTGAAGCGCGGTCATTGACCTATCTGCAACTGCACCGGAAAGTGCAGAAATTTGCCAATGTCCTCCATGACTTTGGCCTTGCCAAAGGCGACGTCGTCAGCGTCTATATGCAGAACCTCCCGGAGACGTATATCGTTCTGCTGGCATGCTTCCGTATGGGCATTATTTACAACACTGTGTTCGCGGGATTTTCACCTGAGGCTCTGCGGGAGCGCATCGTCAGTTCAAACGCGAAGGCGGTCATCTGCACGAATGGCAGTTATCGCAGGGGAAAAGTGCTTCCGCTGAAGGAGACGGTGGATGCCGCCCTCCAGGGTGAACACATGGTCAGGCACGTCATCGTGTTCAACCGAATCGCCGATCTGCCCACACCCATGACGCTGGGCAGGGACTACGATTATACCGAACTTATGCGGGGAGCCCCCGCAACCTGCGACGCTGTGCCTCTGGACTGCAACGACCCCGGCCTGCTCATCTTCACAAGCGGCACCAGCGGCAAGCCGAAAGGGATCGTTCACGCTGGCGGAGGATTCCTGCTGGGGACGTACGCCTATTCAAAATACCAACTGGACCTGCGCGATGAGGATGTGTACTGGAACACGGCTGACATCGGCTGGCTGACCGCTCATATCTTTGTTCTTGTGGGCGGACTGGCGCTCGGCGTCACGACCATTATCTATGAAGGAGCAATTGACCATCCGCATCAGGGTCGGGTGTACGAAATGGTTGAACGTTACCAGATCAGTAAACTGTTCTCTGCGCCAACGGCCTATCGCATGCTCATGAAGTATGGGGAGACATTGGCCAAAACATACGATCTGTCTTCCATCCGTCTGCTCGCTTCAGTCGGCGAACCGTTGAATCCGGAAGCCTGGAACTGGTTGTATAGGGTCGTCGGAGGCGGTCGCGCCGTCATCAACAATACCTGGGGGCAGACCGAGACGGGCGGCACACCGCTGGCCTCCCTGCCTGGCGCGACGGCGATGAAACCCGGATCGTGCGGCGTTCCCTTCTTCGGGCACAGCCTTGATGTCGTGGATTATGAGGGCCATGCTGTTCCTGATGGAACACCGGGATTCCTGATCATTCGAACTCCGTTTCCCAGTTTGGCGCGCGATGTGTTTGGCGACCGCGCCCGTTATTTGCACAACTACTTTGAGCGGATGCCCGGCGTCTACTTCACTGGCGACAGCGCCGTGCGCGACAGCGACGGACACTACTGGGTATTGGGGAGGGTGGACGATGTCATCAACGTCTCCGGGCATCGCATCAGCACCATGGAGATGGAGAGTTCCCTGATTCAGCACGAGGCCGTTGTCGAAGCGGCTGTCGTGGCCCAGCCTGATGACATAAAGGGAACGGTGCCAGTCGCGTTTGTCACGATTGATAAACTGTTTTCGCCAGGTGATGCGCTTGCCAGGGCATTGCAGCAGAAAGTCATTGACGATATCGGTTCCTTCGCCAAACCGGAGCGCATTCACTTTGTCAGTGTGATGCCAAAGACGCGATCGGGGAAAATCATCCGCAGAATGCTGCGTGAGATTCTCGAAGGGGGCGTTATTCGGGGAGATGTCACAGGACTCGAAGACAGTGATGTGCTGAATTTGCTCATCTCGGAAGTGCGAGATTCGTAAATCTCGCCATTACCGCGAACGCTCGGGCATGTGTGAGAAGGAGGCAACGACAACTTGAATTGGCGTGTAGAAACGTACCAGCTCGGTCCAGAGGCGGCTGTTCGCGAGGAAATTCTCCAAACTTGCGATCGCGCCAGCGCCGGAGAGATTCTGATCTTTCCGGAATATGCGGCGTATACGGCAGATGAGGCCGAACGCACACTCGACGCACTCGTAAAAAAAGCGCAGGACAGGCGCGTGACGATTGTCACGACGCTGAATCTCGATGGTTCCCTGTTGCCGCACAGCAAGCCGGGTCATCGCTACAACGCGCTGACGCTTGTTACTCCGCGGGGTGAGTTGCATGTGCCTGCGGCCAAGACGACGCCGCAGTCATTTGAAATGGTGCAGTATTCCGAACGCTTTCCCAAGATCAATGTTACACCGTACGACTATATACGCCGCGTTACCCTGATTCAAGGCGATGAGACAAGGTCCTGTGTGTTCTCCATCTGTTCGGATCTGTACGTGCTCCTTTTCGGGGGACCCGACTACAATGAGTTACAGGCGGATATCGGAATCTTCCCTGGCAATTTCGGACGTGGAGCGGAGCTCGCCGCGCGTCGCGTCATCAGACGTTTGCGGACCGCGGGCGTCTTTACGGAAACGATCTTCTCCAATCCACTGCAACTGACAAAAAGGCCGGACCAGCTTCCGGTCGTGTTGCCGGCAACGGATTACGACACACGGACAACACCGGTGATCCCGCTCACGGACGCCGAACGCATCACGCTCTTTCGGGAAAACGTCCTCTTTTATGTCGACGAGACGGTGGAACACTTTGTTGCTATGGCTGCCTTAACGCCCATGCATAACGGCCGCTTCACGATGCCGATGAGCCTGATTGACGCGTCGCCCACACTGGAGTACGCGGACGCGCCGATTGATCTCAATCCATAGGGCGTCATCCCGTGTGGTCGCGAAGCAATCAGGCGAATTGTTTGCCTGGCCTGAAAAATGCGCCTGCCCTGCCGGCGGATTCACATGCTGCGCCCCTGCTCAGACACGGCTGCGCCGAACTCGCGACGGGCACAGCATGTGAATCCTGACGAGGGGGATTTCATCCCTGAAAAACGCTGCAGACGCTTTTTCATTCCACTAATGTCTCTGCGCAGCGGCATGGGGGCTATAGGGGCTCGTCGTGTTGACGTTTTTCCTGCTCCCGCTTCTTCTCCCGAATCAGTTCACCTTTGGGTTTCCCCTGCGCCTGGCTTTTGGATTCCAGCGGCGACAGATGCATCGTAGACGGTTCATCCGCTTTGGGGCTCGTTTTCTTGTCCATAAGACCTTACCTCCTCTTGTCAGACATGTGCTCGTGATTCCGCATACGCTTTCAATTGCCGGGCCGCACTGTCCGCGATGATGCCTGAGGCGGCACACGGTGCTGACCAGACTCGCAAGTCACGCGACGATGCCCGAGAAACACGCGATGCTGGCGACCGCCGCGCAACTGTGCATTAGTATGGTTCAGAGGAACCGGATTCATCACAGGAGGTGTACGAATTTTGACGAAAAGCGGGGGGTCTCATCTCATTCAGGGCAGGTTCACACTGTTCTACGTTACGGTGATCTGTCTCTTATCAGCTGGAGTGAGTCCTGTCGTTGCCGCAAGCGCAGGACACCGGGCGAATCATGTCGTATTTGCCGCCCATGCTGAGTCTACCCCGTTACGGGTGGCTACGGATGTTCACCAAAATGGGTTTCTTCCCTCCGTCACGCCTGACGGACGCTATCTGCTGATCCGTGGACCCAAACAACAATGGTTCGAGGCGATGAACGGACGTAAGTACACGGTTTTTGGAGGAATAGGCGCTGGCATTTACGGTTCGACGCCTGGCGGAGACGTGATCATGCGCCACATCGCTGGCGGCGCTCCCTTGTGGTACGCGGTTCGACCGGGAAGCGGAGTTATCCAATGGCTCCCGGGAAACCATGACCCGTTTGCCAAGTCGTCGTTTACAGCTAGTGAAAGCCCTCGGGGGCAGTGGGCGATGGGCGTCACAAACATTAGCGGAACGGAGCCGCTAATGCCCTCTTGGGTGGACATTGGCACTCGTTCTGTGCCCATTCTTCAGGATGTCCAAACCGTGCTCTGGTCCCCAAACGGCAAGACGCTTGGTGTACTGGCCGTTTCTGCGGGAACGGCATGGCTGGAAACCTATACTCCGCAAACATTCACCCGCACCCTTGGCCAGTATGTTCCGGTGGCTCAAGCAACAGCCAGCAATGCCGTCGCTTCTTTGGCGTGGTCCCCCACAGGCAGGTTCCTGGCGACAGCCCAGGGAGACCGCATCGCCATTTACGACACGGTCAGCAAACGCGGCGGTCTGTTGACCATACCCCGTTCGACGAGTGCGTGGGGATTTTCCGGCGCCGCCCGTCTGTTCACCATCGCACCGGCAAGCAATGGCAACACAGAAGTGGCGTACTACAGCTTGCCCGTCCGCCCTTCCCCCGCAAATCAGTCCGCAACAAGACAGAACGGCGCCGTCAGCCGCATGGCAAATTCTGCTGAGAGCGCTCCCCTGTCCGGTCGGGCGACAATACCCGGACGGGTTGCGGCAACCGTCACGCTGCCCGCTGGAGGCATCCTGGCGCAGACCATGAGCGGCGCCATATTTCTCGTCGAGGGAACCGCCGTCAGAACCGTGGTCAGCAGCGGCGCAGATTCCTGGTGGTATGATCGGGCCAACGGCTACCTGTACTATGGACTGAAATCCCAACTGCGATCCGGTACGGAACCGGTTTGGCGCATTCGTATTATCTAGTTGAAAGGGCGGGAACTACAATGTCACACAAGCCATGTACACTCCAAACGCCATGACAACGCCTGAAACCGCCCATACCGTATACTTGTAGACACCCTTCATACGCCAGGAAACCGGCAGAACTCTGGCCTCCAGCAAGAGCAGAAAGCCCAGCACAATCGGCAGCAGCAGGGCGTTCATTACCTCCACATCAACCGAGAGCGCGACGAGATTCACACTAAAGACGACCAGCAGCGCACCGCCAATGTGAGCGAGAGAATAGATCGCGTAAAACCATCTTGCCTCACGCGGACTATCGTTGAGACTGTGCTTGAAACCGAACGCTTCGCCAATGCCCCAGGCGCCGGCGATGGATACTACAAGCGCCGCGATGAAACTCGCGCCAAGCATTCCCAACCCAAACAGAGTGTTGGCGACAGACCGCCCCAACACGGGCGTCAGCGCGGAAGCAATCTGCGAAACGTTTTCAAGCGGCTGATTTGGATGGGTCTGCCCAACCGTGGCGGCCGTCGCCACAACCACCGCGATCATCAGGATCTGGGACGCGATGGCCCCAATCATCGTATCCCAGCGCGCCGTGCGCACCTGTGTGATCGCGAGTCGCTTGTCGATCACGGCGCCCTGCTGATAGAAAATCATCCACGGCATGATCACGGCGCCCACGTTGGCCGCGAGCAGAAACATGTAGCTCCGGCTATGCCATGGTATGGAAGCAAGGCCTGCGATCAGTTGCTGCGGATTCGGATGGGCGAGGAACGCCATCAGAACAAATACGAGTTCAAAGAGTCCTACAGCAATGCCGACGCGCTCCACGCGCCCGTAGCTGCCAGATAAGCCGAGGAGAATCAATAGAAACGTCGCAACGCTCACGGATAGCCAACCAGGCACACCAAACAGTTGTCCGACGCCTGCAATCCCGCTGAATTCTGTAACCAGCGCGCCTACGGCCGATAAAAAAAGGGTGCTGACAGAGAGCATCGCCCACTTCACGCCGTAGCGCTCCCGGATCAATGCGCCGTGGCCTTTGCCGGTCACAGCGCCGAGGCGAACCGTGATCTCCTGAATCACGTACAAAATCGGCATCAGGACCACCAGCGGCAGCACCATGCGGTAACCCCACTCGGCCCCAGACTGTGCGGCGGTAATGATGCTGCCTGCATCCGTATCCGCCAGCATCACCATGATGCCCGGACCGACGGCGAAAAGCAGCCATGATAACCGACGAAGGCGCGCCAATGTGGGGTAACTTGCATCAACATCCAAATACATACCCTCCGTATCAACCTGCGATCTTCAATGTGGGAGCATCCCTGACCAGATTATCTTTCCCACGGATTGCGAAGTGATCTTTTCACCAATCGAAACTCGACTAAATTAGTCGGCATTCACGCCGAACATCATTATATGATTAGCGCATCCGGAGGTAAATAGCTATATTGTACTATCCCGAAAAATACGGTCATCCCTGCTATGCCAGGACGGATCATGCACTGCACTGCCGCTCAAACAGGTGCAGCCTAAAGGCCGCAAAACTCGCTGCAGTGCAGTGCATGATCCGTCCTGGCGAGCTGTTTCCATCCCTGAAAAACGT
>JAJZCB010000045.1 GCA_021846285.1 Bacillota bacterium | reverse complement strand
CGGGTTCACCTCATGCAGGAGGTTTTGACCCGTGATCAAAGGCGATGAGGACGGCAAATAATTGGTCTGTGTATGGGCCACAACCGTAGAGAGATTGGGGAGCCAATGCACCGACGCCACGGCGACCACGATCCATATAGTTACAATTAACCAGCGAAAACGCGTGATGAATCGCGCGTAACCTTGTGCAACCGATTTATTCACCCGGTGAACCCTCTTTCCATTCTTGTACAACCATGATTCAGCTTCCTTCTTAAGCTAAAATACTTGTGCCGTAATACGTTATATACGATACACTTGAGTCGTATTCAGTCATGTTATATAATAGTAGCTGCAACAGAGTCAATAGGTTTGGAAGATGTGAGACAGGAGGCGGGTGAATGTATCACATTAGAAAGGATAAACGGTCCATGGAGTCCAGCGGCTATCTCTACGATGCGTTGGTGTCATGGATGGGGGAAAAGCAGTTTGAGGCGATTACGGTTACGGAAGTTGTGACGCGGGCCAAACTGGGCCGAGCGACGTTTTACAGAAACTTCAGCTCGCTTGACGATATATTGCGGTGGCAATGTGATGAAGCATTTCGCGGACTCTATGTCTATTTATTGGAGTATTATCGATTGAACAACAGCGTCGCAGACACGTTTCGAGTGCCCTTCCTCAAACCCTTCTTGCGCTATTGGTACATTCATTCCAGGATCATGGAATTGTTGATTCAAGCTAACCGACTGGATATCGCGCATGATTCATTTATGAAAATGTTCGAATTGATCAGTCAACATGTCGACAGATCCCACGAAGTCATCTGGGCTCACTTGGATTACTTTGCCGCAGTGCGAGCGGGAACGGCGATCAATATTCTTATTCAGTGGATCAAAAATGACAAGAACATTCCACCCGATGAGTTGGCGGATTTAATCGTAAATCAAATGATCGAATCGTTGCATCTGAATTTGCTGTTGTGAAAACAGTCGTCTCTTGAGAGGACGAGGCGACCTGATACTTGGCGCGTGACGAGACTGGGTGAAGGAATGGGGGGAAACGGGCATATCACAGGCCATCACTACTATGGCATATCTGCCTGATTTGCTCTGCGAAAGTTGAGGATCAATTTTCGTTCCGTGCCCATCCCGTATCCCTCCAATTTGCACTACTGTCGCACGATGCGGTAGTGCGCCCACAGGGCTCCTTCATCCCCGACCGGGCGTGTGCAGAGCAACCTCAAGCGTGTCAGGGACGATAACTCGGCGGCGTCTTCACAATCAAACAAGGTGGGGGTATGCGTGCCGCCGACGATGACAGGGGAGAACACCACGCTCACTTCATCAATCAATCCGGCGCGCAGACATGCGCCATTCAGGCCGCCCCCACCGGTCAGGCCGAGTCTGCGGATACCCAGTTCGTACAGGGCTTCCAGTGCGAGAACCAGATCCACGTGATCGCCTGTTCCGGTCTGAATGTAATGGATCTGCTTATCTTCCAATTGCCTCACATAGGCGGGGGAGACGTCTGAGCGGGTCACTACAATCAGACCTTTGGTGTACTGCCAGTCGATGCGTCCTCGCCCATCGACAACCACAAAGGTATCCATAGCCTTGGGCGACGGGATGGGGCTGTCCAGTTCCACCCAATGGTTCCCGTATACCAAGATGGATTCGCTGCCGCCAATGAGCGCGTCGCAGCCCAGTTCGTCGTATAACCGATGAACAATCCGGTTGGCTTCACCATCGACGCCGGCCCCCGTCCACTCTAGGACGTTTCGCCCAGGAGACGTCGTTATGCGGCCGTCCACGGAGGCAAACACATTGAACAAAAGATCTGGCCTCGGCACATGTCTCACCCCTTGTCCTGATCACTACTGCGGCTTCAATCTACCGCATCAATCATGACGTCTTGTGTCATGATTGTTTGATACAATGATCCCGACGTAGATAGAATGGGGTGGCGCTCGAGTTGCGTGCAGACAGACTGGTGGCGATACTGCTTTTGCTGCAGCGGCACGGTGCGCGGACGGCGCGCCAGTTGGCCGAACAACTGGAGGTGTCGCAACGCACCATACTGCGCGACATCGCGTCCTTGAGTATGTCAGGGGTGCCTGTGTACGCTGAACGTGGCGCCAGTGGCGGGTTTCGCCTTGTAGAGGGTTTTCGACTGGATTTGACCGGGCTTCGATCACCCGAAATTCGATCACTGTTTCTGCGCGGCGGCCCTTTGGTGTTGGCCGATCTTGGATGGGAGCGGGATGCACAGACAGCATGGGACAAACTGACCTGCGCAATTCCAGATGAGCAAAAGTCGCATGCCACCGAGGTGGCCAAACGTTTTTACATCGACGAAACACCCTGGTTTTACAGAGGCGGGCCCACGCCTTGTTTGGGACTTTTGCAAGATGCCGTGTCGCAAGATCGGCGCGTGACGATCACCTATGAAAAGCCGGACGGTACGGTCTCGAACCGCATCATCTCACCCTACGCTTTGGTGGCCAAGGCCGGAACATGGTACCTGGTGGCCGAAAGGGACGACAAGGTGAGGGTCTATCGAGTTTCACGCGTCAAACGGATAGAGTTGTCCGAAGAACGCTTCGACAGGCTGCAAGACTTCCAACTGGAGGCGTTTTGGGCCACGTGGACACGGGAATTTGAATCCACCCGTCCGCGATATGAGGTTGTGCTATGGATCGAAAGGGCGGCCTTCACCGACTTTGCCTTGGCAACTCCCTGGCTCACGGTTGACGGAGACATACATGTCGAGGCTCATGCGCCTGAGGGTTACATTGCCGTACGGCTCACATTTGAGACAGCTGAAATGGCGTGCCGGCACGTGATTGGGTTTGGACATCACGTTTGGGTAGTCGATCCGCTCGACTTGCGCGCCCAGGTTATGGAGCGTGCCCGAAAGGTAGTCATGCGCTCGGATCAGTTTCGGGATTCCCCTGAGTAATGATTAGCGACTGACGGCCCTGATCAGGAATCGATGGCTGGGAACCTCAAAACATCCATTCGCTATGATGAAGTGATGCACTTCACGCAGTTTTTGTGCGTAGCGCTCGACAGTGAAACCTGGAACCTGCCACTCCACCACGCGCAGATAATAGACCAGTGCGCCAACATCATAAAACCGCGTGACAGGGTATTCCTCACGCGCATCGACGATCTGAAAATTCGCCCCCACCCGTACCCATATCGAGCAATGCCCCTACCTTCGCCATCGCCTCTTGCACGATCCCCCTGTAGTTCCACGTCACCTCTTCTTCCGTGGATCGCCCATGAAGATAAGAGAAGTCCCACCCAACGATTGACTGTTTTTGCGCTTCCTCGATCAACTCCTCAAACTCACCCATATCCATATCACTTCCCCATCAAAATGTCACGTCAGTCCAGCGGCAAAGTTCCGAATTATTGAGCCTTGATAGCCTCAGTCTGCGATTGCCGTGATCAACCAGAAATCACTCGTCACGCGCAGACCGCGGACGTCAGCGCTTCTTTGAAACACAATCGTGATCTCGTCGATCCACGCATCGCGGGCGGCTCTTCGGACATTTTCGCTTCTTCGCCATGCCCGCAGCCTGCATCGAGCACCCGCGTACCCGACGCAATTCACTCGGACAACAGACTCATGAACCGTTCGTCCGCGGTAGGTCCGTCGCTTTCGCTTTGCCACGGATACCGATACTGACCAGTCTCGCGGGCGAGCCGCTCATACCAAGATTGACTGTGCGGCGCCAACCACTCCGGATGGTCTTCCGGGCTCATCCAAGCACCCCCGCCTTAGTTTGTAAATTCCAAGACCCGGTGGTTTTCGTTCTCACTCTCTTCAAACGCCCCTTGCGTATACGCTCCGATCACGCTGCGCCAGAAGCGCTGCGCACGAGTATTTCGCAGCGTTGTTCCCACGATCCATCTTCCGGGCGAAAAGCGGTCAAACAGTTGGTGCGCCGCCGCTTTCCCGACCCCACTCCGCCGATAGCTGCGCAAGACAAAGAACTCCGCCACAGAATAGGGAGGATTTGTCGCTGTGCGCTCTGACATTTCGCGAATCAGGGCAAAGCCCGCGATCTGCCCTGAGACCTTGATGAAAAAGGGATACCGTCCCGCCTCCGCCCAGTAGTGATCCAGATACTTGTATCCGAAGAGGCCATGCGGACCAACGGCGTTCCCATCAAATTCGCTGTAATCGTGACGACACAACTCCAGCAAGTGCTGCAACACGGATTTATCCCCCGCAGCGACGGACTCAAGTTCGACATCGATTGATGCACGCGCCAACTGCGTGCGCTTCTGATGGGTTTGCATCCACTGCTTGATGTCACGCAACACGGGTCGCACAGGCGGACTAATCTCCTCTTGGGCAGGCAATTCTCTCAAAGCGAAGAATTTCACCTCGTGGCTCTCGCCACTCACCGTCAGTGTTCCATGGTAGACCCTGCACAGATAGACGAGCGTGACGTTGTGCACCTGATCGCCGTTTGGATACTCGTAAAACAATTCCGGCCCCGAATACACGCCAAAGAGCGAAAGGTCGTCACACAGTAGACCCGTTTCTTCGAACAGTTCGCGCCCTGCGCTCTCCTCCACCGTCTCGCCTGGTTCGTGAGCACCGCCAGGCAACCCCCAGGCGTGATTGTCCATTCTGTGCTCCAGCAGCAACCGCCCCTGATCATCGAGCACCATCACGCAAGCGCCGACAATAAGAATCGGTCGATGGCCCACATACTGCCGCATCTCTCTTATGTAATCGCGCACAGACTTCCCCTCCCCGACACTCCCCGTCGTACTGCAAACCACAGTTACCTTATGATACCATTTGTCTATCTTCATCAGAGCGATATTGTTGAAAGAAAGAGTTGCGAGGGAGGGATCTATCGTCCTATCCCATCCGGTTATATAACGTATGGAATGCGCTGGTTGTTAGATTGAGATCCTGCAACTTACGCATAATCTCTTCCGCGCATTCCGCCAGTGTCCAATCATGCGTGTTCACTTCCACATCGTACACGCCATGCCTATGAATCCTGTCCAGTTGCCACTTGGCTTGGCCAATATCTCTTGAATGAGAAATCTAACGTGTTTTTTTAAGCCGTAAGCGATGAGATCATATTGTTCTGCAGCAGGTTAGCCGAAATTGGGAGCCACCCTGAGAATGATCGCCCAGCACCAGTGGTAGATTGCACCAGCACACATGCGTGGCTGGTGGAGGTGATACCAGCATGAAGCTACATGGAACCATTGACGTTGCGACAGCCGCTGTCATCAACCTAAGTCTGCGACCTCAATGCCTGTATGAATAATCTCTTCCACGATACCGAGACGTTCGTCATATTCTGTACCCGTAAACGCGATCGGTTCCAGATCCCACCCAAATCGCAAGGCTTGTGTCAATAAATATGTCGTGCCTTCCACGCGTGACATCGACGCGAAATGATCCGAAAATATCGCCAGATCAATATCACTTTGCTCATCGAAATTGCCTTTGGCAAATGACCCGAACACAATGGCCTTTCGGACCGGAATCTGCTGTTCTATATGTTTCACATAGCCTCTGATCGTTTCCGTTATCTCTTGAGGGATTGTAGCCATACAAATGCCCCCTTTGTCCGTTCGAGCACGTCTTTCGCCTTATCCCCACTCACCGAAGCTGACAGCTTTTCTCTGTAGGAGGGGTACCTCTCAGAAATATAATACGCCAAATTCGACGATCGTGAACGGCTCGGGATGGCCTTCCACTTTTGCTGCGGGCTGAGTGAACCCTATTTGTCTGAAGTTGAACCACGGCCTGCGCGGTAGGAATCAACCAGACTTGTAATTTTGGCACAGATACCCTCCGGACGGGGCAAACCGACGCCATCAGCGACTTCGCGCGCCAACAGAGTGAACAGAGCGAGTGTCTGCATCAGAGCTTGCCACACGTCGTCGACCTCATAATGTGCAAATGAAGTGGACAATCCCTCCAGCACACGCCGCTCTGCCCATGTGTCCAAGAATCGTCCGTCGTGCCAAATGTCAACCAGCTTCAGGTCCCGCAGTGTCCACTGAGCGTGCCACTCAACCATTTTTAGCAGAAGCCATTTGAGATATCCGTCGCAACACTGTTTTGCAGCCCATAGCTCTCCCCGACGCAGCTTTTTCGCCGTCCACACCACGTGATACAAAAAATCATCCACGGTTTGTGCGTATTCCGTCTGGTGGGGAGGAGAGGCAGTTAACACACGGGAGTCACTCGAGGAAGCAATCACACTCTCCAGACCATCTTTATCCAAAAGGACCTTGTATCCACGGCTGATAATGCTATCTGCTTCTGGTGGTAGACCGTTCCTGATTATATCGAGGGGCACTGGAACGAAGTCGACGTCAAATCCCCCTTCAAACAGGACTCTTCTCTCCACGGATGACCCGTCGGGCGTGTGTTCTAAAAATGTCAGTATGTATTCTCCCAACGCGTTCAACCAGTCCTGGCTTGAGATGTACTCACGCGGATTACTCGTTACAAACACCAAATCCAAATCCGACCACTCGTCGGCTGGATGGTCTTCCCTCGCGCGCGAGCCAATAACCATGACGAAACGGATATCTTGCCGGACTTTGGAGAAGTCAATAAAACGCTCAAGAATGGTGTTGTAGCTGAGACTCCCCACTATCGTTAACCCCCCTTATTGATTAAGCATGCTCCACGTTTTGTAGCAGGTCTCTAGCGCCGCCGTACTCTTTTGGTTACTTTGAATTCGGTTGAATTTGGATAGCAACAGCCGCGAGGACATAATCATCTGTACCCACCTCAAGTGCTGATGATTCTCCTGCGCATTGGCTCCGCAAGGCTTGGGTCATACTTGGATTATCCTTAGACAGTTCTGTTCAGTCTCAGGTCAAACTCAGGTTGAGTTACATACTCCATATAATATACGTTGCCACGAAACCCCAAATAAGCCTTATAACGGGCACGAACCGCTGGCGCCGTGACCAAGTCAAGCACCTTATCCTTTGCAACCCAGCGACTTTCCGACGTTTCCTCCGAGGTACACAATTCTCCACCCGCAGGCTTGCACGCATAGTCGAACATTACCTTTGTAGGAACATCGGTGACACCGTCATACCATTTGTGAATTCCTGTATTTGAATAGACTCCAATCAAGTGAGAGACGACCGCGTCTATCCCGCTCTCCTCCTTTATTTCTCGACTCAATGCATCCATCAGATTTTCCCCGACTTCCACTTGCCCGCCAGGATATACCCACCCACCATGATGTGTTTTCACCATAAGGATATCTCCCTGCTCATTTTCTACGATACCGCCTACCGCTACGATATGTGTGGGCATTTCCATTCTTGCCGCCTCCCGACCTCGCGAGATATACGAAAATCGCCTGAACCCCTCGATGCCTCAACGTATACTTTCGTCGTTTCCCTGTACTTTCCTGCCCAATAGTTTGGATAAATTTGCGCCGCTTGGGCGCTCGCCTCCGTTTATCCAGGACTACACTTTGAACGACAATAGTGGCTCCGCCCATGGCTGCTGGCGCATTCTACTGGGCAGATTACTCCTCCATCTCAAAAATAGCGTCAACAATACCCGGGAGATTGTCTCTCAAAGAGTTGGCTCAAAACACTGACCGAGCATGAATTCCCTTTTCACCGAAAACTCCCACCAGCAAATCGGAAACCCCATTCAACGAATTGAATAACCCGTGAGGAACCCACTGGAGTCATGGACTAGTGTGCAATGGAACTCCACATAAAATCGACACTTAAAGACTGTCCGGAGCGATTTTACGGACATACCGCTGCCAAAGCAATCGCGCAGGCGCGTTCCAACGCAGTATCCAGACGTTCACTACCGAACGCAGGGTTCCATTCGTGCCACAATTCGTCACTGACGGCCAACACATTGGCAACTTCAACGCCCCGCACCTGACCAAGCGCGTACATGGCGGAAGTCTCCATGTCTACTCCCAATACTCCCGTCTTACGATGACGGTCGATATCCGACACTGACTCTCGGTAAATGGCGTCTGTAGTCCACTGCCTGCCCACGGCAATCGGAAATTCCAGCGTCTCAGCACACTTGGCCAGCTTTTCAGCAAGTCTCTCGTGTGCACGGACCACAGTTTCCGTCGAAACATAGTGACGGGATGTTCCCTCCTCGCACACGCATTCATCAGCAATCAACAGGCTACCGATTGGGTTTTCCGGCTGCAGGCTCCCTGCGGCGCCGATCCCAATAAATCGTTTGGCGCCACAGACGATCAATTCCTCCATATGAGAAATGGTTCCGGGCGCTCCGATTGGGCACTGAACAACCGTCACTGGCACCGAATGAAAGTGCCCCGAAACAACATTTCGAAAAGGTGCGTTTGGCAACGTCTCTCCGTTCACCATCCGTGTAAGTGATTCACGTACCCGGGTAAACCATGTGACGATGACGGTTGAAGATATCCCAATATCTTCAATTTGAATTCCCATCCTGCGCATGTGATAATCCATGTACATTTGCGGCGTAAATCGCATTTCATCCGTTGCCAGTGTCTGCTGTGAGGCAGTCACGGAATGTGTGCTCACCCGTCATCTCTCCATTCCGGCCCTAGGCTACCGTTTTCCATAAGAGTAGCACATTGGCTTTGAATCAGGATACGCTGAATTCGAGAATGCTCACACGGGCACCTGGACGAACACCATCGTTATGCATTATGGAACGCGGTCAATGTTCCATATCTGTTACATTGCTGTCCATTCCACGCCCTGCCATCAACAGAGGTCTTGCTCCAAGCAGTACAATTGCCAGAACGATAATCCCGGAACAAACGAAAAGCCCTCTTGCCGTTAACAAGTGGATTAGTGGTGCACCCGAGACGTAGGCTACTCCCGAAGCAAGCTGCATGACGCCGTAGATAGCGCTAAACGCACTTGCCAGCATTTCCTGCGGAACCGCTAGTTGGATCACTGTATCCGTTGCGACATTCTCCAAGGCGTTACCGAACGCCGCAATAAATTGAAAGACAACCGCAAAGATCAGAACAGGAGCTAACCCGGTGAACAAAGTGCCCAAGCCGAACAGGAGAAGACCGACAAGCAAAATCCGAGGGGGTGTGACCCTGCGCCGCAGCCGCAACACGCTGAGCGATCCAATAACCATACCCACGCTGTAAACAGAGATCAGGAGACCATATCCTGCATCACCCGTGTGCAGAAAACTATGTGTCAAAAAGATGAGCGCTACGTTATCAAATGCGGCAAACACGACATATACGAACATCAGCAACAAGAGTGTCCGAGTCACAACGTGGCGTGAGACGAACCGCAGACCAATGGCGCCCTCGCGCAGATACCCAATTTCCCCTACAGGAACATCCATTTTAAGGGAAGGAAGCCGAAATATTAAAAGAGCAGAAACAAAGAAGGTTGCCGCATCGATGAGTAATGCTATGGAGGGTCCTGATGCTGCTACCAATATACCAGCTATTGCAGGCCCAAAGATGGCCGAAAAGCTGGCTCCGGAACGCAATAAGGCATTGGCCTTCATGAGGTCTCGAGATTCGACGAACAGCGGTAGTACACTGCCTCGGACGGTGGAAGACAACGTAGCAAAGAGAGAAGTCAGAACCACTATAATGATCAGCCACAAAAAAGACGGATGTGTCAGCGCGATGATCACAAATGCGGTGGTCTGGAAAATATCAGAAATGACGAGCAACAAACGTTGTTCCACACGATTAGCCAGAGGAGCTAGAACAGGGCCCAACAAGCTGGGCATTACCTGGGCGGTCAGTACAATTCCCACCGCAACGGCACTGCCATTGTCGTGGTACACATAGAGGACCAACGTCACGACCGCTAGAGAGTCTCCAAAGGTTGAAATCGTGCGTGCAATCCAGTAAAAAAGAAATGGCTGATTGGATAATACACGCTGTTTGCTGATCAATGGGCAATCCCCCATTATGGTTACAGCGATGTACGACGCTGCAACAAAACTATGGTAATCTTTAGATGACTTCCAGTCAAAGAGAATGAACACGAGGAGATGTTCCCGATACATTTGCAAAATGGTTCGTTGCGACTTCGACCCGTGCGATTGCCGGATGACGTGTCACGCGCTGCGGCTTGGTATCAGGATCCTGAAGTGCTGTATTATTCTGAGGGAGGCAGCGCCGCCGTTCCCTTTGATGAGGAACGGGTGGAACGGATGTATCGCTATCTTCGCATGTACCAGAGCCTTGGTTTTGAAAAAATTTCCATACGCCAAGATGGTTGCGGCAATGAGTGCATCGCGCTCCAACTCAGTTTGAACGAAGAGGAGTAAGCGGCGTCCAATTTTTCTGAGCGGTGTAGCGCGTGGCTTTTGCGCAAGCCCTGACTGGGCGGTTACCGCAGATCAAGAATAACGACCACTATTTCCAATTATCCGGATCAGTCAAGACAGTAAAGTGTATCTTGTCCTTCGTCACATCGTACCCGGTTCGCCCAAGGAATGGCAACACATGCTGACAATACCCGCGAAAAGACCCCTTGCCCCAGAACTCGACGCTGTACATCAACCGCCGGATGGCGCTGCCGAATTCAGTAAAATGTGCAGACCGGATTTCTTCGGACTGACTCTTTTCGTCCATCAACGCCTTGACCTCTGGATTGAAATCCGGATGGAACACTGCGGAGCAACGATCAGCCATGGTCATGACCTCCGCGGAAAATGATTCAAACGTGAATCTCTCTACGGAATTTAACTGTTCCGTACAGCGCAATCCGCAGATGGCGAGGGCGATGAGAACTTCCTCGTCCACATAATGAGAATTCTGGTTCACCAAAAAGCCAATCTGTTGTTCCAGCGGATAAATAAGAGGATAGTGGGAATCTTCGTTTCCCTTGATATCCGGGAACAGTTCTCGTCGACGCTGCCATTGTTTCAATGCGTTGTGCCGCGTGATGCGAATGCAGGGTGCGTGTTGCACGCCGGAATTCCTCCTTAGAATTTGGGGTCAGTCATCTTTGAAACAATTCTGTCTCCCGTTTCAGCCATATCCACCCCTGCGGCCACACTCCGGTGGCGTCTGCTACGTCCTCCCACCCCCAAGCACGAAAGCGTGCGAGCGCAGTTTCGTTATCAGGGTACACGCGCAGATAGGTCCACTGGTATTGTCGATAGGAAGTCTCCCGGTACAGCATGCGCATCAACACTTTGCCGACACCACGTTCCCGTTCGGCCGCACATACAATGATATGAGCAAGTTCTGTATCTTTTTCCTCGTCATCGATCCAGATTTCCCCATACGCGACAGGGCGCCCGTCTTGCTCCAAGATGAAGGGGTGCTGGTCATCGATCTGCAGCCAGGTCATAAATTGTTCCTCCCCGTCCGCATCCCGCCCCGTCACCCACAAGCGCTCGCGCGGATCGCGCAACCACTCTCCGATGAGCGCGGCGTCGTCGACATGCGCACGGCGCAGGTGAAATCGCTCCTCGTAACGACGTACCATCACGACGAACGGAACCTCCCCTTGCATGAACATGGTCGTACTACGAAATCCGAAACGCTCGTAAAGACGAGTGGCGCGGCGATTGAACGCAGCCACAGAAAGGCGCGCGTTTACACCGGGATGACAGGCATCCAATGCCTGCAACACAAACGCTAAAAATGTGTCGCCAAGTCCTCGACCAGTGAGATCCGGCCGCATGCCAAGGCCAACATCGACTGTATTGGCCGACACATTCTGATAGGCGCCGGCCGGATGTCCGGCAGGCACCTGCGCTGAGTTTCCAAAACAGTAGAAGCCGACGATCTCGTCTCCATCATTTACGACTGCGGCATATTGACCGTTTAAGAGTTCGGCCAGATCACCGTCCGACTGGCTCATGTTATATAGGTCATAGGGCGAATCGTACCGCCAGTTCACAATGCGCAGAGCGATGTCCAGCGTCATATTGATCGTGCGCATGTCACGTACATCCTCCTGGATTGGTCAATTGATACCCATAACGACAGTAACTCCAAACATGATAACTACAATAACCCAGTCATGGACCACGCCTTCACGGTGGAGCGCATCCTTCTCATACGCAGACCGTATGACCTTACATCTGAGCTTGGATTTCAACTGCCAACCCGATACCGTTGATTTCAACTAGATTTGACGGTCTGTGTATGCCATGAATCAAATCGGTATAGGCGCCTTGCTCATCATTCAGGAACTCCTTCAGAAACGCAACTGTCACTCGCTGAATCGCCGTAGTGACACTTGGCGGTAATGCGCCAATAAGACGCCCAACTGTTGAGAATGACAGATGGTTGGCGCCTACTATCTTCACAAATGACCCAGTTGATGGCAGACAGTCATACAACCGCCTTTGCCCTTCTATGAACGCAGCGGCAATCAATTCGCTTGTATCGTCATCTGCCTCGCTGCGTATTGTCTCAAGGTATTCTGGGAACGATGCCGCCTCTTGACGCATGTTTAAAAGGGGAACATCTGGAATCTCGTCACCGATTAAATGAAGACTGGCGTCGAACAGGATTATACAGCGGACACGATCATCTACTGCCCCCACTTTGAACACAGAGGCGCCACCCAGTGAGTGTCCCATCATTCCGATTTTGTTCATGTCGAACATTCCACGAAGAAGCCCTTCTTCATTCCATTTCTTCAGATGCTCGATGACAAGTTGAATATCTTGCATTCTCGTACGAATCTGTTCGTCGTCATTCGGAAATCTCTCCGCTTGTAATACAACTCGGCCGTCAGGAAATACGGTGAAGAGACTATCGTAGGGAACGCCAACAGTTACAACCGCATAACCTGATTCCACTACCGATGTTATAGTCTCTATGTATAAGTCCCTATCAATCCCAAAACCGGGTGAAAAGATGACCACCGGGATCGAACGATGTAGCTCAGGCATTGCGTTGTCTACAACAGAAATTGAAATCGTATTCAGCATTTCTTCGTCAATTCCAACCTTCGAAAAGATAGTTTTCGCTACATCACTGGCGGGGTGAAATAATGACAGAAGCTTCATTTCGTGATCCTCTGGGGAAGCTCCTCTGACCGGATAAAAGATGCTGACTGGAAAGGATCTATGTTCCTCGTCCTCATTAAAAGGTTGGACTCTAGTCTTATCCTCAATCACTTTAATGATCCTTCCAATCTGCTGTTTGAAACTCAATATAATCGCCGCCCCAGTCTCATTCACTTTTTCGAAAAGACTATTTGTACTCTATCAATCGTTGGCGAACATAGGCGCTTTCTTCATCACTGTTTGAGTGCGAAATCTGGAGATTGCCGCAATCTGACATCACTTGAACTCTCCCTCCATTCTTTTAACCACTAACACAGATGGATGGTACTTCTCGGACTCGTGTCAAAGGCCGGACTGACGATCGTAATTTCGTTTTACCATCGCCATCGCTGAGCACATGTTATGTTGCTCATAGAACGTTTGCAATGACGGATCGCAAGAGAGATCAATCATGTAAAAGTCGGATAGTTGATCCAGCATTCTTCTCGTCAACTCGTTCCCAATGCCCTGATGCCTATATTGGGGCAGGACCTCAAGCAATGGAATATACGCCGATAAAACGCCATCCGTGATTGCAGTGATGAAGCCAATGACCTTCTCCGTGGACTCATCCATTGCCAAGATGACAAAGTCGCTTTGCTTCAGAATTTTTACGTGGGTCTCTCTCGATGGTGCATCTGGCCATCCATCAAAAAAACCAGCCGCAAGGCTATCGATCGTCAGATTTTGGACTGAGTCAAGATACGCTATCATATTGTCACTCCTCCGTGAATGTCTGCTTAAGAACACTCACGAAGCGTGTACGCATGGCACTCATGTAATTCCTCCCCTGGTTCCTGTTCCTGCCGTTGTCGGGCACAGTCGCCGCATCATCTTTCGCGCTAAAGGACAAAAACCACTTCCCGGCGCTAACCGAGATATGGATGGAGGCCGGAAGTTCGTGTTGTCGATGGCTGACATAGCCGATCTCGCCGACAGGAAATTTGCGCGTGCCCACCTGCGGTTCGAAGGCAAACAGTTCCGACGTGAGCCAAACCGATTGCTCTCCGCTTCTCTTCTGGAATTTCGGGCGTCCGCCGAGCCCCTGAAAATGGCGACTGTAGGCTTGTTTCCACAGCACCGCGCCGTTGCGCAAGACCTGTGAAGGAACTTCGCTTAGAAATGGAGTTCGTTCGGTTTTGAAGTGGCTGTATCCCTGATCGATCGGGATCGGCTCTCCGACGACGGCAAGGAACTGCCGCTTGAAGGAGCGAAAATAGCGGTCCTCCGAAACCTTGGCATTGTAAATCAGGCGTTGGCAACCGATCCAACGCAAGAGGGTTTGTTCCTGTTCCTTTGTCGGGTAGAGGCGAAATTGGTAACCGTTCATCACAATTCCATGATACACTTCCAACCATGAATATACAAGATTACCATTCCTCATCGCATGCGGTGGTTACGCTTCGCCTCCACATCGTGCTCGTCACCAAGTATCGGCGCAAAGTCATCACGTCTCTGATGTTGGCGGATCTTCGAGAACTCTTCGCAGAGATTTTGTCGGGCTGGCGCTGCTCGCTCCTGGAGTTTGGCGGCAAGGCGGATCATGTGCATCTGCTGATAGACATCCATCCGGCCTTGCAGATTTCCGTGCTGATCCACAACCTCAAGACGGCCAGTTCCCGGCGCATTCGTGCGAAGTACGCAGACCATCTGCGGCGATTCTACTGGAAGCCATTCTTTTGGCATCGGGCCTACTACGTCGGCAGTGTCGGACACGCCAGTTTGGAGACGGTGAAACGGTACGTGGTCGCAAGGACTAAGCGGGTCCAGAACAAAGACAAGTACCAAAAGATAGCCCGCTTGACCCCTTCCGGGGGCTTTGCGCCTAGGAGGGGGAATGCGCGGGCAACTCGTTCAATAACGGAGTAAGCTTCTGTCGCACTCGCACCCTACCTGAAGAACATCAACGATTCTACATGGCAGAATGGAAGTCATCGTTTGTGTTCAATTTATCAACGAAAATGGCAATTCCCATCGCACGTTCTTCTTGTCGTAGGTCGTTATAATCAACAAGTATTTACCCGATCTTTCGAGTGGAGCGGTAACAATCTTATCTGGTTCAGCACCGTCTAATGGTTCGTATTTCTTTCCATCAGAAACACGCTCAACGTATCCAAAAGTGGGGGAGTTGTATTTGTTCCCGGTTATGGATAAGTCGAAAACAGTGGCGCTAGGGGCCATTTGTATTTGTGACAGCCGAACAGGAATGTCACCGGAGACCTGATCTATGGTGACAGAGTGTGTTTGTCCGACAGGGGTAGTCGGTTGCACCCATTTCATCGTCCAGTGTCCACGAATCGTTTGCGTTGAGTTGCCTTTGTTCGAACTCCATAGCATGGACGTCACACTTAGTGTCAGGCGTAGTCCAGTAGCTTGCTTCCAATTAGGAATGCCTTCAAAATCCATTGATCCCACCCACGCGCCATTAGGCTGTACAGCCGATGTTCCTATAGGTGGCACTTCTGAATATTGGTGTCCAAACTGATCGGTTAGCGTCAGTGTTTCAGGTCTCAAAAAACCTGATCCAACATTTGTACTGGATGTTCGCAGAAAGATCACCGTTCTGGAAGTGTCCGCGTAGGCCGCTGTCACATATATGGATACTACCCGATTACTGGCCGAAGCATTCATGGATTGGATGTCACTGGCCTGATGCAACAATCCGACATCCCACCTTGGAATCACGTGCTGAAAGCCCGGTATTTGTCGCACTGCCGCATAGGTTACCTGTTGCAAGTTTGGAGCAAAGTAAAAACCGCCACTTCCGATTCCGGCAACAATCAGACAGGCGCAAGCCACATATGCTGTCCTACGGAGGACAGCATATCCACGATGGTGTCGACGAATAGCAGATGTACTGCCACGGTTTGCTTCTGTTTGTATGGCTTTCCCCGCCATCGCTCTGAAGTCGACACCGCCCGTGTCGGGCGTGTTCTCTTCAAAGTGTTGGCGAAGCATATGTTCATATTTTTGGAGGGAGTGATTATCTTTAGACTGTCCCCTAACGCCCCTCATCGTAAACCCTCGTTTCATTCAAATGGTTTTTCCCCTTGATGCCTTGCTGTCTCCAACATTTGTATGACAATGACGAATGGACTTCAATGCTCGATGCAATCTGGATTTAATCGTGCCTACAGGCATACCTGTGACGGCAGACATATCTTGAAGCGAAAAATCCTCTCCGTACCGCAATACAATCAGATTTCGATCAATGTCCAGTAACTGACCCAGCATCGCCTCAATGTCCATTTTCATCTCGATCCGTGTGTATTCCTCTTTGGTAGCGATGGACAAGTTTTCTGAATCTATGCCAACGTACTTTCTGTCGTGCCAACGACTCTGGTAGTCGATAAAAGCATTCCACAGGATTTTGAAGAACCACGCTCTTGGGTTTTCCGCCGTCTTGTCCCTGGAACGCCAAGCCCGTAGGAGTGCTTCCTGAACCAAATCCTCAGATGTTTGTTTATTTTGAGTCCAACGGAATGCCACCCGGTACGCTTGTGGCCCAATGTTCTCCGCGAAACGGGTAAACCCATCTGCGTCTTTCAATGATTCGTGTTTACGCGATTTAGTGAGCCATGTCACAGTCCGCTCTCCTTTGCATCCTGCATGCAATCATGTCCACCTTCCACTAGATATTAGACCGATGTTAAAGAAAAAAGGTTGCAACCCCTCACGTTTTTCCGTGAGAGGTTGCCATCGGAACGGATATTGGTCTATGCGACTGAGAATCTTAGTTGTAAAAGACCGTGAGATTGCTGTACGTCTCCGATGTGTTGGTCGGATTCGCGATGTAAACTCGGTAAGTGCCAGACGGAGCCGCGATGTAATCATTCAGTGCAGACGTGCTGCCACTCTGTACGCCACCATCGTACTCGTTGCCATTGCTTGTGTTTTGACAGATGATGTAACCCCCGTTCGCGAAGGTCCCACCGACAGAGATTCCACCCGCAACCGTTGTTACTGTAGTCAGTTCATAGGCGTACCCGCTTGACACAGGGGGTGGGTTGAACGGCCCCACCGATCCGCGTGCTTCAGGCTGTACCTCAGATGAAGATGCAGACTTGGCCTGCGAACTACTAGCTGGTGCGGGGTGAGGGTTGCCCAAGGAAGCAAGAGTCACCATGCTGCCCGCCACCGTGTCTGGGTTCGCAACGGTTGCCATGATCTTCGGGGTCGTGTGCTCGTTCTGGTTGATTGCGCCGGGTTGAGGGTTGCCCAATACAGATAGTGCCACCATATGCGAAGCTGGCGTGGAAACGGCGGCTGGTTTTGGGGTGGATGCCTGAGCAAATGCAACGGCAGACGATCCTAACGACATGGCGGCCAATGATGCAACTGCGATGAGTGTCTTTTTCATAAACCTATTCCTCCTCGGTGTTTTTTCCTTGACCTCTCGGACAAGGTTTTGCAATTCGTCTTATAAGACCGGGAGTTTTTCAAAAAGGTTGCATTGGTGTCACACAAACGATGGTGACACATCCAATCATTGACTTTCAACAGCGCGAGTTTATACACCTGAATATTGCGAACTATCACGAGACTAAACTGCCCATATGCGACACAACCAAGTGCCTTGGAAGTGAATATTCATACAAAATGCAATTGCTTCTTCAGACCCTTTATACCAGGCGCAGGATGAGACAGTGTCATGGCAACTCATCGGATGCCTTTCTGGTAAACCTCCATGGCATTCAAATCAACGACAAACCGGCCGGGCAGGATGATGTCCAATCCGATCAGGCCGTTGATAGCCCAGTCAATCCGGCCAAAGTCTAAAGGCTTCTTAGTCATGCGATATCCGCCGAATTCAATGTTATCGACAGTCTTCTCAAACGCGTAATCCGCGCCACCGATTCCCTGTGAGCGGTTTATAGGATCACCAGTCTTGAAGGCAACACCGATATCGTCTACTACGTCCGAAACAACGATTGTATGAGCGGCTCCGGTATCGATAGACATACGGTCAATGGTCTTCGTCCGGCCATTGTACGTCACCGTTAAGGGCGCCAGCAGGAGACCTTGGGAGTATTCAATGCGCACCCAGTCTCCCCCTCAATCCCGGTCTCCGTCGCAGTCCAATTACAACCGAATCGTTGTATGTGTGATAGACAAACATTTTGTCCCTGCATTGCATCAGAGTTTTGGTAGCTTCCTCCTCAGGAACGGCCCGCACAACTGCCACATCGTCCACCAACACCCTGTCGCCTTCCACGTGCGATGCAAGTTCCTCAACCAATACGAACTGATCGGGAAAACGTTCACGAACTTCGGACCATTTCATCGCAAAACCGCCCCTTCGTGACGTAGTAATAACTTGACTGTATCACATTTCGCGTCCGTGGATGCCAGTTTGTCCGCACGAATCCTTAGAATCATTCAGAAGCCCATCTGTCGCTAAACTGTCCGAGAACGACAGAGGGAATGGCCCTGAAACCGGATAGTCATACGCGATGATGGATCAGAGGCCTTACTTTCCCGATCCATTCACCGGTTTCGTCTGCGAGTAGGGTTCCCCAACCAAGGTTAGACGCCGGTGTCAGATTTTTCTCCTGATCATCCACGAACAAAACTGCTCCAACCGCGTTTAGTTTCGCTGCCGCCAACTCATAAATTCTTGGATCGGGCTTGCAAAAGCCAACATCGCTGGATATTGTCGCACTCTTTATGTATTTGCGAGCGGCGATTAGTGTTGAGACGAGCCATTCCGTTCGATGATTGCTCAAGAGATGGATGTCTGCAACCTGGCACCAATCAGACAGATGTTCCATAGCGGGCAACGGCCTGAGACTGGATTGCAATATGTCATGTGCATCATTTTGATCAATAGAGGGGAATTCGGTACGGAGCCAGCGCCAGAAATCTCCTTCTCCTATTGACCCAGACCAGAGTCTTTCACGAATGTCGTACTTGAAGCGAGTGACGAGTGATTCATATGGGATATCTGCGTAAACAGATAGCTCTCGCCAGAAACCTGGAGACATGTTTGTAACGAGGACTCCGGCGATGTCGAGCACGAGTTGCGGTCTGGAACTCATCAAACTATTCTCCTCGATTCAGCGTGAATGCGCAAAAAAAGAATGCCCCCAGTCGTTAATAAGGAGCAGAAGCGGTTTCAGGTTTACTCCCTTGTCCGTGAGAGTATACTCGACGCGGGGAGGAATCTCCGGATAAACCGTGCGTTGAATCAACTGGCTGGACTCCAGTTGCCGTAGCTTCTCTGTCAACATCTTCTGCGACACGCCCGGTATTTTGCGCCGCAGTTCCGAAAATCGAAGACATTCATCCCGAAGATGCCACAAAATCAATACTTTCCATTTCCCGTCTATCATCTCGACGACACGTTCGAGCGGACACGGGCTGGTACGCTCCGCTGACACGGGCATCACCGCTCCTTGGTTTCGAAATCGATACTTTCCCACTTAATAGTGCCTACTTCTCACCCGGTTTGTACAGTGGTAACTTTATTAGGCCATAGCAAAAATCCGAACAGCGACGGTCTAGCCTATCAAACAAGGAGGTTGAGCCGGATGGGAACTATGAAACTCCCAACGTCGGACTACTTTCGATTGGAACAACTGGATGAGGGCGTCTATGCCGCCTTTGCAACAGAGGATCAGGGTGTTTGGAGTAATTCCGGCATCATCGATCTCGGAGACGCCACCCTAGTGTTCGACACGTTCTTAACTTCCACGGCCGCTGTGGATTTACGAAGGACTGCCAAGGAGCTAATGCAACGTCCGATTCAGTATGTGATTAACAGCCACTATCACTTTGACCACGTATTGGGCAACCAGGTGTTTGCGGATGCAATCATCATTTCCACGACTCGCACACGAGAATTGATTCAGTCCGACTTAGGCGGAGCAGATCTTCAAAGCTTTTCGGCTCTGCTTTCAGAGAGCATTCAAGAGCTCGATCGCACCGGGCACCAGGACGACCGGATTCGCCGAGCAATTGATAACGAAATCAATGAACGCAGGAAATTCATCGAAGCTCTGCCTACACTCCAGATAACGCTTCCGACGGTCACATTCGAACATCAACTCCAGATTCACGGTTCGCGCCGCACCGTAGAGGTCGTCACCTACGGAGGAGGCCATACGCCTAGTGACGCCTTCTTGTATTTACCAAGCGAGAAGATCGCTTTTATGGGCGATTTGGTCTTGGTGGATACGCACCCCATGATCGGGAACCAGGGTAATCCGAGCGAGTGGTTAACCATATTGGACAAAGTGTCCATGTTAAACATCGACGCCATCGTTCCAGGGCATGGAAACATCGGCAACCAGAGAAATATTTCAGACATGCGACAGTACCTTACCAGCGTGGAGACGCACGTAGGGAACGCCAGACGCGACGGTGTCAGTCTGGAATCGCTGTTGGCCGAAGATGTGCCGAACCAGTACGCAGATTGGCGATTTTCGCACGTGTATGCGTGGAACTTGACCACATTGTACAACAAATCCTACCGACCGGCATGAGCGTTGGAAAGGAGAATGAACTGGGATGAACATGCTCAAATTCGTGGAGCCGATCTCGGGTACAACCATATCGTACCCTCCCCGGATGGATGATGTCCCGTCGGGTCGCTCTATGGTTCGATAGGAAACTTGCGAACAATGTTTGCTGTGCGAGTGTGCTACTCCACACAAGCTGCCTCGATGATCGAAAAAAGTGTCTGCCCATTCCATGTCATCGGAAGTCTGGCGTTTTGCGCGTCCACTGCGATCTGGTTCTGCGTCTGGATGCGCAGGTGTTTTTGTCGCCCGCTGTGCACCCCCTTCACGTCAAATATTTGGCGAATCGTTCCGATATCTGGATTCCCACGGGCCAATCCGAGTTCTCATCTTCCACGCGCCAACACGCTTCGAGTACACCGCGCGCTACACCCCACTTCGCGATTCTGCGCGGGTCCAGACTGAGATATTCAGAGATCATCGTAATCCGTCTGTGTAACACGGAGAGAGGGTCGCCGCCGCGCTCCTCGTAATTGAGCAGGTATTGAATCGTATCGAAGTGCCGATCACCGACCATTCCCTTGGGGTCTATGACGACCCAATCCCCTTCCCCATGGCTCAGGATGTTGTCGTGGTGCAGATCGCCATGAAGCAGCACGCTCTCCGCGGTGGACGAGATCAAATCGTTCAGGTATTCTTGCGCGCGCTCCACCCACTGCTCAGGCAACGGCCCCGCGCCTTTGCCAAATCGACGGCGGTATCGTTCGAGTCCTGAAAAATGCGCCTTCATAGATGGATACGAGTCCGTTGAGGGAGGGCAATGAAGGCGCCTCAAGACACTGGAGAAAATTTCTGTCGCAAGTTGATCGTCCTCGATGGAGGACAACGGCGCTCCCGGCTCGACATGTTCTAACAGCAGGGCGCCTAACTCATCGTCTCCATCAATGACGCGCACGGCTCCACGTCCGGCGTAGGCACGCAACGCGTGAAGTTCCTGAACCAGCTCGGCTTTTAAGAATCCGAGTTTGAGCACAACAGACGCGCCACCGTGCTGTCTTGCCTTCAGAATCAGGTTCCATGACAAATTTGAAAAGGGTGCTTCAAAGCGTATACCAAAACGGCTTGCGCATCTCCCTAACAGTTCGGGTAAATCTTGCGCCCATTTTTCTCCTTCGCGCCCATGCAATTGGCGCATCCTGACCACGAATTCCTCAGGAATGAGGGTCATCCGAGCATCGACCTCCTATCCGAATATCCCAAGTACCACGACGCCAATGGTGATCAACCCTGCGGCCACAATCCGCCGCGCACCTTGCGCTTCTTTGAGCACGACAATACCCAAGATCGCGCCGAATACGATGCCGATTTCCCGCATCGGCGCGAGTTGCGCCAACGGGAGCTGATGCAGCGCGTACAAGAACAGCAAATAGCCACCGGGCGCCATGATGCCGCCAAGGAGAACCGTCCTCCAGTTGACCCGCCACTCCGATGCACTGGCGCCTGATCGGAAGGCCGTCACCGAGAGCGCAACCATGTTTCCGAGATCGCTGGCGTCGGTGAGTGACACGGCAGGCACATAACTCAGCGTAATTTTATCGAGCGTAGTATACAAGGTAATTGATACGCCCACCGCCAACGCCAGCCATGTGGCTGCTCGCGAGAGTGTTCCGGCCTGGCTTTTTCTGGCCAAGCGCCAATTGCCCAAGGTCCAGATCCCGACGACAATACAGACCACACCCAACCACCCGAAGGCGGACAGATGTTCGCCAAGTAGAACAACGCCTATCATCGGCGCCAGCAGAGGGCTCACACCGCGCATCAAGGGATAGACTTGCGACATGTCGCCGGCCGTGTACGTTTTGGACAAGAGCGTCACGTATAGGCCGTGAACGGAAACGGTGAGAGTCAGCAACCACCACCCGGTTGCGGGAATATCGCGATGCAGGATCGCGATGATGGCCCATGGCAAGTAGATGACCGTGGCCACCACCTGTATCCACCAAAGGAAGACCGTTTTATTCAGGCTCCGCTTCGTAAACAGATTCCAGACTGCATGCAGCAGCCCCGATACGACGACGAGGGAAATCGCGAGCATAAACAAGATGAGCCTCCATGATGTTTTCTGTTACCCAGTCCTGCTCCACTCGTCTATGTTCCTCCTCTCACGTCATGCACACCTTCGTTGGGTCGGGAGGCATGAGCGTCAGACAGACTTCCCGCGCAAATGGCAGAAAGACACAACGAATGCCGATGCCGCGGATCATGAAGACTACTGAAAACATAGCACAATTACGAGCATGTTGAACCAGCGTGTTTTTACGTTGTAACTGCACCTCCCCGTACCTCCGCGCTGCCAACCTCATGACCGCCCTCCCCGTGAACGCTTTGGTCAACGAACCGATTCGAAACTTGGTCTTCGGAGTATTCGGACCATCATGCCAAGAATTGGCCATTCCGCACCCGCTATTCCGTACCCGTTGGTAAGATGAGCTCTGGGAAGAGGACACGACTTGCGTCGCTGTCCTCCTCACTCTCTCACAAATACAACACAATCGTTTGACCACATCGAACACGAGTACTCTTTTCGCAGATGCTTCCGTCCAGAAGGACCCTTTCACTGCCGATCCATTGCGCAACCTGGCTGCGGCTTACGCCCTGCAGTCTGGCGGTCAGAATTTGATCCATTCGCATCGAACCGGAACCACCGACCAACGTGATCGTCACTGTTTCTATCCCCTGAGAACGACAATCGGCTACATCAATTACCCCCGCATCGCTGGGTTCCCGGAACGACAGAGCAGGTGCCTTCGCTTCGGTCTGACGATCGGTCGACCGCGTTCCGGACACCGCGTAGATGCCCATCGGTTTATTCCAAGTGTGGTCCATAGGACATTTGTAAATCGCAAACTCGTAGATATGGTGTCCGTTTCCGTTTCTTCTCTTCCTGTTCGAGTTCCGAAAGGATGTCATTTTTCCACATCGTTTGCAATAACGCTCTTCCGTCACGGCGTCGCCGACAGGAGCGAGACGCCAGATTACCTGCAGTTGTTTGATCTCCTTCACCCCTTGGGCAAAGGAACGCCATCATAACGCCTCGATTCGCACTCCCAAAATGTCAAAGGCAGAGAAACCCCATAAAGGTCTCTCCGCCAGCATGTTGAATCGTCATACTATGCGACGTTCCTTTTGTAATGGGATCTACGGGAACAAGAGCCCATGAAAAAACAAGGGTCTTCGTCCCATATTTTGGTGTCCCATTACATGCTGGACGGCATAGTCTTTCCTCCCAATTGGAAGTGCTTCACTGCCAGTCTACTAAGAAACGGTTCACGCGTCAATGATCTGCACGACCACAACAGGATCCCCAAAATCCTGAATACGCCGCCCCCTATGGTTGTCACAGAGCCTGCAAAATGCGTAGAGGAACCAGTTTACCCATCAACCCGCTCTGTGAAATGCGATCACTCGACAATCCCTAGGGATATCACGGATTACCTCATCCCAGGTAATATGACGACGGTTTGTGAAACCGGGCGAGAGCCACTTTTATGCTGTTTGGGTGATTGTCCGAAGCAGCGCAAGACCTTCCTGCATCACTTGATATTGTACTGTTGAACCGTACGACAATGGGAGGAGAGCTCAATGGGCGATCATCATCATCACGATCACGATCACGATCACCACCACCATCACGAGCAAGGATTGGTCGAAGACTTCAATTTCGATGAACCTTACAGCATAAGCGGCAGCACGACGATCGTGCTGTCAGGAAGTCCAACCGTCCTTGCATTCTTATCGGGTGCCACGGTCTTGCACCATGTGGATCCGAACGACCGCATACGGCTTGTTGCCACGGTGGGCTGGCAGGCAACTGGAGGAACGACAATATCCAGCGTGCTGTTCAAGATCTACCGCGATGCCCCCCCCCCTACTGGAACACTTGTCTTCAGCACCACCGATTGGGCAGAGCCCAGTTTCGACGCCATCGAGACCACCAGTTTTTCTCATGTGGAAACCGGTGTTCATGGCCATGCGACCTCTTATTTCCTTACAGCAGAAGTGACAAGCGGAACCGCTAATGTAATCGGTCCAATCAGCTTCAGCGGCGAGGTCATCGAGCATAACCGTTAGTTCGGGCGCATCGCAGTATGAAGGTGAATGTTCCCCGAGAGAGAGCGAGCATGAGTCGCTCTCTCTCTCGTTGTACGCCAAAGGTGCGATCCATGTTGCGCCTGTGGGGCCAGCGACGACGGTGGCGCGTGATTCGACCTTAGGCGTCAACAGAGGACCCACGCATCTTTTAGATCGCGAAACGGGTTTTTCCTTTTAAGAGCCTGTTCACAGGCGACGGTTTCATGCCGCACACGCAGGATCCCACTCAAACATATCTCACCGGCTCTTGTTAATCTAACCCTGTACACCCTCAAAACGGGTAACGCATCAACCATACAAAAATATGGACAAAGAAGTACCCGCACCTCTTCGGTCCGAATGGGCGTGGGTAGTTGTTGGGTTTCCGTTTCACCGAAACGGATCATCATTGGCCTCAGGTTCATTCGTCTTTCGTGTCAGTGGCTTCAGCCTTCTCTGAATTCGCGTCGCCTTGTCCAGGCGCTTCCTGCACTGGTGACGTTGTTCCGTGAACCTGCCCCAAGTCCAGGGCTCCTCTCTGAAACAACGACCCGACGATGTGTCGTGCGCTCTTTTCACTGATGGACAGTCGCCCTGCGATGCCTGCCACGTCAATTTGACCGCCATTTTCCGATAGATACGCCAGCACTTCGGCCTCCACCTGATTCAACCAGTCTTGAAACAGTCCACGGATCTCATCGGTAGCAAATCCCGCCATGTCGGCCGACTTCGTCACCGAGTCGGTCATGATGCGGCACATCTGCATCATGCCGCCCATTTCGCCCATGGACGCATGACCGCCTTCTTGACCTGTCATCTGCTTCATCATGCCCATGCGCTGTTTCATCCTGTGGTTCATGCCGCCGCCGTTCTCTGCGGCGCCACGTTGCTCGTTACCTTGTCCCATGTTGCATCCACAGCCCATTTGTTGCCTCATCCTGTCTATCATTTTGCTGGCCTCCTCATTTTGCTTCCGGAGTCATCGATTTCCCCGGTGTACAACAGTCCTTACCCGCCGCAGCCCCGTGCTGACTGTCCTTACTCTTCCCCCCCATACGCGCAAAGCGACTGGCGCCAGCCACCCATGCCGGCAAATCTTCATGCGTCAAGCTGTATAAAACGAAAGGCCCCCTGCGCTCGGTCTTGACCAACCCTTGGTCGCGCAACGTGCGCAGGTGATACGAGACTAATGTTTGCGACAACTGTGTTGCCTCGATGATACTGGACACGGACTTTTGCCCGCCCTCCAGTGAAAGCAGGATGCGCAGACGATTCTCATCCGCCAGCAAGCGGCAAAATCCGGCATACGCCCTGACATCGCCTCTCATCACATAAACCACTCCTCATATGAGGCTACACTCATATAGTAAGCGTGCCTGCGCCATTCGTCAAGCCGTTGATCCCGTGGATGTTGATCCTGTGGTCGACTGGTCCGTCAACACCACCGTCGTTTTGGCACGGGTCAGCCGTTCAGTCAAGGTGACACTGTCCGTGGGAAATGCGCCGACAAACGGCGCGAGCGGCAACACCCACACGGACGTCGTGGCTGCGGAACTTGGCGTCACCGTTACAACTTGCCGTCCAAAAAGAAGACCTCCGCCGCGCCTCGACAGGGGCGGAGGAGGCACGCGCTGCCTACACGTCATATCCGGCGTCTTCCACCGCCTGTTTCAAATCAGCCACAGACGCTTCTTCTTCGGCAAACGTCACCACAGCTTGCTGCTTCTCCAGGCTGACGTCAGCCGCATGCACACCATGCACGGCTTTCAACGCTTTGGTCACCGAATTCACACAGCCGCCGCACGTCATGCCCTTGACCTCAAACGTCACCACAGTCATCAAGATCACCCCCTTTCAGAGAATCCAATGCGCTCCGATCGCCCTCAGCGCACCGTCCGAAACCGCCGCAGCAACAGTGAATTCGTGACGACGCTCACCGAACTGAGCGCCATCGCAGCCCCGGCGATGACCGGACTGACCACCCCGAACGCGGCCAGCGGAATGCCAAGGGTGTTATAGCCGAACGCCCATCCGAGATTCTGGCGAATCTTGCGCATGGTCGCCTTCGCCAACTTTACACTGCGCACGACGCTTTCCAGATCACCCCGAAGCAGCGCAATATCCGCGGTTTCGATCGCCACGTCCGTACCCGTGCCGATCGCGAAGCCCACATCGGCCGTCGCCAGCGCCGGAGCGTCGTTGATGCCGTCGCCGACCATGCCCACGACCTTTCCCTGCCGCTGCAGCTTCTTGACCTCATCGGCCTTCTGCTCGGGCAACACCTCTGCGAGCACTCGATCCGGCGCAAGCCCCACCTGCCTTGCGATCGCTTCTGCCGTGCGGCGGTTGTCCCCAGTGATCATGTACACATCGAGCCCCATGCCCCGCAAATCCGCGATCGCCTGCGCCGACGTTTCTCTTACCGTATCCGCCACCGCGATGAGCCCAACGAGGCGACCGTCGCGCGCCACCCACATGGCGGTCTTCCCCTGCGCCTCGAATTCGACCGCGTTCACCGAGTCTTCGTAATGATCAATCCCTTCGCGGTCCATGAGCGACCGATTTCCGATAAGAACCCTCGCGCCATCGATGTTCGCCTCGACGCCGTAGCCCGGAATCGCCCTGACGTCGTTCACAGAAGCCAAAGCGGTCCCCTGTGCTCGGGCATGGTCAACGATCGCCGCTCCCAGCGGGTGCTCAGAACTCGCCTCGACACTCGCCGCGATCTGCAGCAACTCGTCCCCTTGGACGCCGAAGGGCCGGACGTCCGTGACCATGGGTTTTCCCTCTGTGATCGTCCCGGTTTTGTCGAGAACGACGGTCGTGATCCGATGCGCCTGCTGCAAGGCCTCCCCGCCTTTAATGAGGATGCCGAGTTCGGCGCCTTTCCCTGTTCCGACCATGAGAGCCGTCGGCGTGGCGAGCCCCAGGGAACACGGGCAGGCGATAACGAGCACCGCGACCGCGTAGATCAGGGCATGGGTGAAGCCCGCGATGAAGAACCAGGCCAGAAACGTCACCACCGCCACTCCGAGAACGATGGGAACGAAGATGCCAGAGACCTTGTCGGCCAACTGTTGAATCGGCGCTTTGGAACCCTGGGCCTCGTCCACCATCCGGATGATCTGGGCCAGAGCGGTGTCTTTTCCGACTTTCGTCGCGCGGAATCGAAACGCCCCCGTTTTGTTCATCGTCGCCGCAAACACCGCGCTGCCTGCGCCTTTTGAAACTGGCAGGCTCTCGCCCGTCAGCATCGACTCGTCCACCGTCGTGCCGCCGCTCTGCACCACGCCGTCGACCGGCACGCTCTCGCCGGGGCGCACGAGAATCTCGTCGCCCTTGACCACCTGTTCCACCGGGATGTCCGTCTCCGCCCCGTTCCGGACGACGCGGGCCGTCTTGGGCTGCAACTTGACCAGGGCTCTCACCGCCTGCGATGTTTGCGCCTTGGCCTTGTGCTCGAGCAACTTGCCCATCAGGATCAGCGTCGTAATGAGCGCGGCCGAATCGAAGTACAGCCCGCCCGGAATGCGAAACACCACGACGGCCAAACTGAAGAAGTACGCCGCCGACGTTCCGAGCGACACCAATACGTCCATGTTGGGCGCCCCCCCTCGAAGCGCGTGGTAGGCGCCTCTATAGAAGCGCCAGCCCACAGCAAACTGCACCGGCGTGGCGAGGGTGAGTTGCAGCCAAACCGGAAGCATGAACCCCCACCCTGGGATGAACAGGCTCAACATCTGCGCGACCAGCGGCAGCGTCAGGATGACACCGCCCCAGAAGGCGATGCGCAGATTCCGATAGGCGATGCGTTGATCCTCGCGTTCCTCGCCCGTGCGGTCAACCGCCAGCGCCGCGCCGTATCCGGTCTTTTCAACGATGCGGATCAAGTCGTCCGGAGTCGCGAGTCCTGGCGTGATCTCGATCAGGGCCTTGTCGCTCGCGAGGTTCACGCTGGCTTTCGCCACACCCGGCGCCTTGTTGAGGTTCTTCTCGATGCGCGCCGAACAGGCCGCGCACGTCATGCCGCTAATCGCGAGCTCCACCTTGACATTCGCCACATCGTAGCCCGTTTTTCGAACCGTCTCGATCAATTTTTCTGGGTTGGCCACGTCCGGATCAAAGAGCACCGTCACTCTTTCCGATGCGAAGTTGACGCTTGCCTGCTGCACGCCGGGCACCTTGTTTAGATTCTTTTCGATGCGCGCGGCGCACGCGGCGCAGGTCATGCCCGTGATGTTCAGTTGTGCGCTCTGAACGCCGACGTCCGACAGGCCTGCCGTCACTCCCACCGCTGCCGCCGCTTCCGTCATGCACGCCGCCTCCTTGCCGCTATTTTGTGTAACCCTTAATCACTTGCATCAGTTCCTCAATCTTTTCATCGCCGCCTTCTCCCCGAATCGCATCCACCACACAGCCGCGCGTATGGCTCTCAAGCAAGATCAGTTCGACCCTGGTGAGCGCCGCCTTGATCGAGGACAACTGCGCCAAAATATCTACACAATAGCGCTCTTCCTGGATCATCTTTTGAATGCCGCGAGTCTGACCTTCAATCTTTCGCAGACGAACCAGCAGATCCTCGGCTTCCTTTTGATACGAATGCATGCCCGATCACCGCCACGTCAGGATTCTCCACGTGCATACTATACCCCCGTATCCCAGTTGTCAAGCGAGTGATTCCACTTGTCACATCCCTCCCGGGGGGGGATATATTTATTTTGGGATGGAGAGGGGGGATTCCCATTGGATGCGCATCGCCATCCTCATAAGGAGCGCAAACAAGTCGGAAACCGCTTGGTGCGAATTGAGGGTCATGTTCGGGCCATCAAAGAAATGGCGGATCATGCGTTGGATCACTACATTCGTTAGGAGGTTGAAGCAGCATCGCAATAACCTGTGCTGATCTCACCCAATATGGTATAATCGTATTGGGTGAAAGAGCTAATGGAAGAAAAGTATGTGAGTATAGGAAAGGCCGCGAAGATG
>JAJZCB010000149.1 GCA_021846285.1 Bacillota bacterium | reverse complement strand
GTTCCTTGCAACTGGTCAATGACCAGTTTGTAGCGCCAGCCTTTTCTGCAGCCACTGGTCTCTCCTATCGCGGACGCGGCGGCGGTTCCTTCGGAATGGCCCATCTGATCACGAGCGGCCAAATCAGTCCCAATGTGTTCGAGAGTATCGGCACCGCGCCGATTCGCATACTGATGCCCCGATTTACGAACTGGGCCGTAGGATTCGCCAGCGCCCCACTCGTCATCGCCTATTCGCCAGCGAGTCCATTTGCTGCCGAGTTCAAGGCAATCGCCTCGGGAAAGCGGCCGATGAAGGATCTCTTCATCCTGATGGAGAACTCCCGGTTTCATCTCGGTCGCACCAACCCAAACACGGACCCACAGGGCCAGGCGTTTGTCATGATGCTCGAATTGGCGGACCACTACTATCACTTGCCAAAGGGAACAGCCCAAAGAATCTTGGGAGGCGTGAACAATCCGAATCAGATATTTGCGGAAGAAGCCATTCTGTCACGGTTACAGGCGGGTCAACTTGACGCCTCAAGCGCCTTTTTGCCCGAGGCGGCGCAGCGTCACCTGCCCTATGTCGCCCTGCCTGCAGCCGTCAATCTCGGCGATCCAGCAGACGCGCGCGCCTATGCCCAGGCAGCCGTTACCCTCAAGGGCGGCAAGAGAGCGGTTGGCGCCCCGCTAGAAATCTACGTCACCAGTGTGTCAGGCGCACCGAATCAAGGTGCTGGCCAGAGATTTATTGCCTACATGCTCTCAAAGCCTGGTCGGACGCTCTACCAGCAGGAAGGATACACGTTGACAGCTCCCGTGTTTTTTGGAAATCGATCAGCCATTCCGCGGTCCATACTCGCCGTGGCCAAGCAGTGAGCAGGCGTTCGCCGCACCCGCGCAGTTCTGGGTGGACTTTCCATTATCGCATATCGCTTTAGTTACTGGAGTCAAACTCCTGAGCAAATGTTCCTGCCGCTTCTGCGGCCGACCACAATGTTTGAAAGAGTGCGGCAAACGACTCATTGCGCGTGTTCCACACGGCGTTGCGTTCCATGACCTGACTCCTTGTCACTCCATGTTCCCGCCATGCTTTGCCTCCTGTATGCACATTTTGCACAAACGCCTGCATACGGTCGACGGCATGCGAAAAGTGGGCTTCCGGCGTCGCCAGTTCTTCAAACTCCCGCCACAGGGCATACAGGTCTGCCTCCAGATCTGGAGGCAGGAGCGAAAACAGACGCTTGGCGGCCTCTTCTTCCCGCTGCGCCTTCCCGCTCTGCCCTGCAGCATCATAGGCAAACGTATCGCCGGCGTAGATCTCCACCAGGTCATGCACCAGAATCAGTTGCAACACGCGCTGTATGTTCACCTGTTCTCCGATCTCCCGATGCAGAAGCAATGCGAACATACACATGTGCCATGTGTGTTCTGCGTCATTCTCCCGTCGTTCTCCAGTGCCTACGTACGTTCTCCGTTCCACATCCTTCAACGCGTCTATGGTCGTCAAAAACCCCAAAATACTCTCGATGCGATCATTCATAAAATGCAGACACACCCTTCTCGACCGGTCATTCGGTTACCCCGCGCGTTGCTCCACAAATGGCGGACGCACAAAGAAGCTCTGCCGCTTGCCCACTGCCCGTCACCGGCCATGCCGCCTCATCGGCGCACTCATACCGACTCATACCGACTTCACGAGCCCGCCGTCCACATACAGCGTTTGCCCAGTCATATACCCGTTGGCCGCAGACCCAAGAAATACGGCGACCCTCGCAAACTCATCAGGCGCTCCATACCGCCCCATGGGGATTTGGCTCTGCGACTGCCGTCTCACCTCGTCAACTGGAATGCCTCGCTGTTGCGCCGTCTGATCATCAAGATAGGCAACCCGATCCGTCGCAATACGTCCGGGAGACAGCACATTGATCAACACGTTGTCCGTCGCGTACTGCGTCGCCAATGTCTTTGACAGTCCGACAACACCAAGGCGAAAAACGTTTGACAACAGCAGGTTCTCAATGGGCTGTTTCACGGAAGAGGACGCGAATGTGACGATTCTTCCCCACTGATTGCGCACCATGTGCGGCAAAGCCTCATGGATACAGCGCACCGTGCTCATCAGCGTGAGTTCGAACGCCTGCCGCCACTGCTCCTCGGTCACTTGGGCAAAGAGTCCGGCCGGTGGACCCCCCGCATTATTGATCAACACATCCACTTCCCCAAATCGTTCACGCGTCCGGGAGAACAACGTGCCAATGTCGCCCATGCTGGACATGTCCGCTCGCTGAAAATCGACATGGTGGTTTCCCGTTTCTCCAACGATTGTTTCGACAGCCTTCCTCAAGTCGCTCTCGTTGCGACTGGCGAGCATCACCTGAGCCCCTTCTTTCGCAAATGCGCGTGCGGTCGCGAAACCAAGTCCTTTACTCGCCGCTGTCACCAGCACGACCCGGTTTTTCATCCCGTAATCCATATCCGCAGCCCCTTTCCGATTCGATCACTCGCCGACAGGCATCTGTCGCGAACAATTGCCGCAGGCGTATTTTTCTATCCCGGAAAATACCTTCCCTGCCAGCCGGGATCGTATACTGTGCCGCTGCTCAAACACGGCTGCGCCGAACTCGCCTCGGCACAGTATACGATCCCAGCCAAGCGGGTTTTTCATCAATTGATGGTGCCGCGCGCGGCATGGTCGTCTATCCCGAAAAATCGCCGCAGGCGTATTTTCTTCCCGGTTGTTGGTGGCGCAAAGCGCCATGGAAGTCTATCCCGAACATACGGGGGTCCCTGAGCAGGCTTTGCGTCCGTGAAAGACATCGCGGCGCTGATTTCATTCCTCCTGATGGCCGCGCGCTCAGCGTACGGTCTACCCCGACACGCCATTGGTCGGTATCAGATTACCAGAGCCGCGCTTCCTTGTCATTCGTTGTCCGGTTATAGAGGTTGTTCAAAAAGGGGTCTGGCTCTTATAGTATAATAAAATAGGCGGAAGTCACTCGGAAAAGGGGAGATGAATGTGTTCAATTCGGGCAATTCTTCGTCGATCACATCCATGGAGGACGTGGCGCGCGAACTGCAGGCCATGCAAAGCAGCGCCGGCAAGGGAGCCGCCACGAGCAATCTCAGCGCACTCGATTTCTGGCTGATCAGCGACGCGGGGTTCGAACCACTGGGACTTGTGCTCGGCAACAGCGTTTTTAGCATGGGCATTACCGGTGGTATAGCCACCGCATTCAAGGGGTTGCAGCGCGGTGAACTGACCGCATTGACCCAGTTGATGTACTCGGCCCGCGAATTGTCATTGCAACGCATGAAAGCGGAAGCCGACGCGCTGGGGGCGGACTCGATCGTGAATGTCCAGATCGAGATCATTCACCGTTCGGAAGAGATCATGGAAGTTGTCGCCACGGGCACCGCAGTGAAGCGAACCGGCACCCGATCGGAGCGCCCGATCACCCTGCAGGTGTCAAAATAGGCGCCATCCAGGATTGTCGCGTCCATCCCCCTCCCGTATGCGACCACACAAGCGGGAGGTTGCTCCCGGGGCATGCCGCCGGGAGCAACACGCGCGCAAACGGCTCCGCTGTGCCACGTACACTGATCACGGGACCCGAATGAATGACGCGGCAAGGAGACTGCGCAAGGTCTCATTCATCGACGTTTTCGTGGATGGTGAAACGCAGTAGCGGCAACTTGCGTCCAGGAATGGAACCGGAAGGCGCCTCACCAATCCGCTTCGCCCCCATGGCTTCGTAGAATTTTTCGGCATGCGGATCTGCATCCAGCGATAGGTGCTTAGCACCAAGCAATCTGGCTCGGCTCACCGCATGACGCCATAGCGATCTGCCATAACCGCGCTGCAATACATCGGGCTCAATGTAGAGAAACTCCAAATGTGCATGAGAGTCTTGCAGAACCATGCCGTAGAAGCCTACCGCGTGTCCGTTTTCCTCAGCCACATATGTCTCATGGGACGCAATATAGTCAGCCGTTATAGAAAGCTCCTGCCGACATTGATTCATAAAATCATCGTCATACCCCCACACTGCCTTCGAACGCAAGGCAAGAGAACTGAGCAAGGACGCTTCCTCTGATTTTGCCGCGCGAATATCAACAACTCTGTTGGACGTCATGACACACCCCGCAGACGCAGACTTCATCAGCTTTATATCGGTTCACGGCGATGAAAAGCCGGATTACTCCAAAATGAAACGATACCGTCCATCATTCCCTGCGACCGTCACTCGGGATGAACCATGGACGAAAAATCAACCCCCGGCTCATCAGCGCCATGGAAGTCTATCCGGGCTTCAGAAAGCCTTTCGTACTTCCAGTTTATCCGCATCAATCAACAGACCAGCAGATCGAACAAAGTCAAAACCAATGATCCCATCCATGGGATATCCGTAGTCCATCAAGCCTATCTCTGCTGAAAAAAAACTTAGGACAATATCATCCAGACAAATGGCATCCAGTGTTTTGGAATATACAAATTCAGTTCCTCCGATTCCCCGTATCAGGTGTGTCACGTCCTGCGGCTCCGGTTCCACGCCAACCTCTGCAAACCGGTCTGCATGAAAGACAGTTCCTGTCGATCCAGTATCAATCAAGACATCGCTTAGATGCAGGCATTTTCCTCGAAAGACGACTGTTACATGAATAAACGGAAGGCCATCAACGATACGTATATTCATCGAAGACCTCGAATTCCCGACCATTTGCGTTCTATGATCTGCAATTCTACTCTCGATGTGTGAAAAAAATAATATTCCCTCGTTAGATTTGCCTTGTGTAATTCGTGATGCCTTCTCATGGCATCACGACTATCTGAGAAGCGATCAATCACCGCTAGCTCGTCGACATAGCGTGTGTCCTGATCTGTGTGAGCTTGGAGCGCTTCAAAAACTATCCACTGATCAGGATACTGATTCCGCACGTCTTCCCACTTCACAAGCAATTCCCCCAATCCGTTCTTAATCGTCGGTTTACCCTCTTCGTGTTGTCATTGTAACACTCTCAGATGGTCAATTCCCTCCGCCAGCTTATCCTCGTCTTCCACAATCCAGATCGTATACACTCTCACACACTCCCCCCTGCGACCGGCCGGAAATTCAACCCATGATTTCGGAAGAAAAAAGAGAGCCACTCTTTTTGCGCGTTACATATACATTGAAAACCATGTGGATGACAATCGGACCAATCAGATTTCCTGTAACGGCAAACCAAATTCCACAAGCCGCCGATAGTGCCGACACTCCGACTATGAACTCCTTTGCGCGCCAATACTGTGGAACATGCAGTGCGGTAAAAGCAAACCAGGCGATCAACAGGGAAGCTATTTTCCCGAATTCCGGAGCCATCAGCCCTTGCAACACGCCTCGAAAAAGAAACTCTTCGTAGAAACCAGCAAGCACCTGCAATCCATACGATGCGTTCGGCCCCAAGTCTGTAAACATCGTTTGCATCTTTACAGGAATCTTGACATTGCGACGCTCAATAACGATCGTGAAAAGATAGGCGAGAAAAAGTCCATTTAACCCAGACAATACTAATTGCCATAACCAATAACGGGAAATGAATAAGTGAATGATATAATTCCCAGTTGCAGATCTCTTGAATATCCAGACAATCGCCATGCCGATCAACAAATGTCCGAGTAGAATACTGCCCAACAACAGCGATTTTCGCCCTGTAGACATAAACGCCTCCCCACACTCACTATGGCAGCCAATCAACTTTGCATCGTCGTCTTTAGTATACACGCTCTCCATTGAATCACATTCATCAATCCTATCAAAACGCGTTTGCCCTTTCGGACATTACAACTCAGTCACGGTGAACAGAAATAAAAAATACCCCCCAGCGCACCGACACTGGGGGACTACACTAAATCTGGATCTCTCCGAGTCTCACAAGCTCGACGACCGCCTGCGATCTTCCTTTTACTCCCAGCTTCTTCATCACATTGGATATGTGATTGCGGACTGTCTTTTCGCTGATGAAAAGCGTTTCGGCGATTTCCCTGGTGGTTTTGTCCTGAACCAGTAGCTCGAACACCTCTCGCTCGCGAATCGTCAGGAGTG
>JAJZCB010000148.1 GCA_021846285.1 Bacillota bacterium | reverse complement strand
GTCTTGCGATCTTGTGTATCTTCGCCGCCGTCTTTTTCTCGCGTCGTTGCCAAAGTTGCCAATGCTCCTTGACGAGGACCTTTTGGCCGGCGATTAGTTGCCCGGCTTCAGCCACGGCGTCTTTTGCGTAACGAAGCGGCAATCCGGTGTCCGCCGCCAAGATGCGTTCCAATTCGCCCACTTTTGTGCCCGACTCCAATAACCGCTTAAAGGCATAGCGCACCGTGAATCCGTATTTCCTCATCAGGCGGTCCAAGTCTTGGGCGATCTCGTCGCCAACTTCAAGCAATACGCCTTGAAATGTCGTTTTCATTTCAGTTCCACTCCCGTCACGGGGTCTTGTAATGTGGATCGAACGACTTCAACGAGCTTTTTGCCTCCGCGCTTTCCGTAGATTCTGGCGGAAAAGGAAGTGGTAATAGCAATCAAATCTTCCACCAGTCCGCTTGCTGTACCGGAAATCACGGCGAAAATGGGCCAGCCTCGTTTTGCGGCATAAGCGCTCAATCGACCCGTTTGACGGTCCAGATTTCCTGCGCCTTCTTGTTTCTTCGTGGACACCCTGGCATAAATGGCGCACGAAAGAGATGGTGACTCGCCTTTCTCGTGCATAAGTTTTTGTAACCCGGCGACACGGTAGCGGCGATGCCCTGTTGGTGTCCGCTCCGGCGTTAATAGACCGTTCTCTTCCCATTTTCGCAGGGTGCCAATACTCACACCGAGCATTTTCGCGGCCTTTCCGATACTCACATACTTTTTCCTACATTAGCTCTTTCACCCAATACGATTATACCATATTGGATAACATTAGCAGAGGTTATTCCGATGCTGTTTCAACCTCCCTCGATTCCGGTTCCTCGAAAACCCCAGTATGTCTATCCTCCCGCATCTAGATCTTTGTCCTGATAATGTTCATACGCCCTCAGCGTGGCAGTCGCTTTTTCGATCATCTCCTCGCGCAAGGAGGCGGGCGCTAGCACTTCCGCATCCGGTCCATATTGCCGAATCCAGCGAATCAACTCAATGTTGACACGCACGCGCAGCTCGATTACAACGCGTTCCGGCTCTTGGCTACTGCTCCACTGCAGACGGGTGATGCGCAGTTCCTCTTCGATAATCCTGGCGACTCCTAGAGAAAACGCGATGCGGACTTGCTCGACGTCTCCAAAGTTGTCTATTCCCCACATCGTCGACCAGTCATAACGATCCAGAGCCTGATCGTCGGGAACAAACGTGTGCGACGTTTCTCGCGCCCGGCGAATGCGAGTCACTTTGAGCATTCGCATCGCCTCTCTTTCGTGTGCAAAGCACAACGCGTAAAGTCCATTTCCGTGCACGATCAGAAAATACGGATCGACCGTCATAGATTGAGGATGCTGCCATTGGGGACTCTCATACTCAATGTCGAGTGTGCGATTCAAAGCCAACGCCCGCATCAGTGTCGTCGTGGGTTCCGAACCAAAAAGGGGTGATAGCGTACCGGCCGCCTGCCACAGGATCCGCCCCGACAATCGACCATCAAAGGGGGAACGTAGACCAGCGCGCTCAAATACGGCCGTCAACAGATCCTGGGCGGGGGATGACGCCGCTCCCGTCACTTGAGTGAGAACCGCTGGTAGAAGCGCAAGGAACAGGCGCTCATTTTCTGACGCCGCCGGGGGAATGGGGCGCAAGGTCTGCGTTATCGCGTAACCCTCCGCCCCTTGGCTATAGAGATCAATGCCGGCTTGCCGAATGAGTTGAATGTCTCGAAAAATGGTTCGTTCCGTGGTGTGAAAATGCTCCGCAAGACGCGGTGTGGTCCACGTCTTGGGTTCATACCCAATCAAGAACAGCTCTCGTAACAAACGGCCCAGCGAAGAGGCCCGTCTTTTCGTGGTCGCCATCCGGCTGCCTCCCGGTCCACTTTCTCACTACTGGTTATTATCCGCCACGGCCTGACATATTGCGTCAGGTGACGGAACACGATGGAAAGAACAGTCGGCAATCGATTGATAGATCCGAGCGCCTAACCATACTTCTCCTGAAGAATAGGATGAATTAAATCTATGATTTCATCCACTCTAGCCATGACATCTTCAGATCTTTTTGCAAAAACAAACTTCCACTTGTAGAGCGCATTATACTCTGGTGGACCCACTTCTTCACCGCTCACGAGAAGTGACTGATATCGCTTTGCAATATCCACCATAGCACGGTCCGGACTCGACTCGCTGTATAGGTAATCGAGCACCTTGAGGACCGCGCGAAAGTGCCCGAGAATTCCGCCGTAGTACCGATGACGAGTGGACCCCTGGTCAATACTGTGTGGCAACTCTGCCCAATGCCTTTCGAGACACTCAATCGCGACGTTGGCGTATGGCGCTGGCAATTGCTCCAACGCGGGAACGATTTGCATCACGGTGTCGATCGGAACGTCCGGTGAAGATTTGGAAAACCCGTTTTCACGTTTAGCGTGCCTACAACTCGGACATCGTACATATTGTACCAAATGTACGAATGGGGTAGGATGGAGGTGCAGCAGGGATGATCATGTTACGCCTGATCGAAAAAGCATCAGACGTTCGCCAACACTTCAGTGAGTTCATTGATACCGTGGTTCGCGATCGTCCTGGCTTCTTGACGCGCAATCGCGACATACTTGCCACGCTGAATTTGGAGCATGTACAGGTTCTCCTGGAGCTCTTGCAGTTCCGCGCCAACATCCGGCAGAACGAACATGGAGCTTACGTGGGAACGCTTCAAGAAATCCATGATATCGTGACAACCGGCACTACGGAAGAAGAGGTCATTGCCGATTTGGCCAGCAATTTGACTGAATACGCTGAGGAATATTTGACCAACAACTTTCGTCTCTATTTCACACCACTCCCCTAATCGGCGCGCGCATTTCCCTTATGTGCTCAAGATCACGATGCAGGCAAATCAGGACGCCGCAGTAAGTCCGATCCATGCCTAATCCGAGGGATCACAAGCGATTTTGCGAACAATGAGGGATGGGAACTTTACAAGTAGATTCGGGTAATCTCGCGGTTCCCGTCTACATGCGACTGTACCTACCGCCACATTTGAAAACAGGAATGGATTTGCCCACGCATAGTATTTGAAAAAGATTTATTCGTTTGATAATCCTCGCTGCCGTGCTAGTGGGTGCTTTAGTTCGAGTGGTTTGTTTTCTGTCGTCATATCCATTCAGGAGGTTTTGGATTTGGAATACATTGCGTTCACCCATTTGGAAACAGAATCCATTTGGTATAAGAGCATGTGTTTACTTCACGACAGCATCTTCACCACACAAAGCTCGGATTCTATAAGGGAAGAATTATCTTCGAGACCACGGTTCCTTATACTTGTCGCCGTGCATGATGGTCGTGTTGTTGGATATAAAATCGGCTATCAAGATCGTAAGAGTAGATTCTACAGTTGGTTAGGTGGCGTGTATCCAGAGTATCGCAGTCACGGGATTGCATCGGAACTTATGCTCAGACAGCACGAATGGTGTAAGTGTCAGGGATACGCAGTTGTTCGTACCCAGACTAAGAACAAGTGGCGTAGTATGCTCATTTTGAATTTACGTCTTGGGTTCGATGTAGTCGGAACGTACACTGACGAAAATGGAGAATCAAAAATAATTTTAGAGAAGCACCTGTAATGTAAACATTCTTGTTCTTCAACGGGTGCGAGTGCGCTATAAGAGCCTGTTCAAAAGGGGGCAAGGAAGCAAGCCAAGAATGCGCACCGAGCGTACGTTTTGTGTACGTGAGGGAGCATTCTTAAGGCTGACGATGCAATGCGCCGGGGAGTTCTGACCCCTTTTTGAACAACCGCTATAAGATGCTCTCGCTGACATTACGAAACCAACTCGTTTCAGAGTCTCCCAGAAATGCGCCTGTCCTTACTGTGATCCGTCCTCAAATGTGATGGTTGTTCCACCGACGCTCGCCCAGAACACTGTGGTGATAAACGGAGGCAAACCCCGGCAGGCGGATTTCTAGCACACGCTCTACCTGCCTGACCCTGACCCTGACCCTGACCCTGACCCTGACCCTGACCGGGCAGCGAACTCCCTGGACACAGATCGCATCGACAAGCCACCGACAGACGGGCTCCTCCAACTCCACTCCGGCCGCTCATGCGGGCCACGCGAGCCTACCCATTGTTGCTGATCGCCTCGCAAACGGCGCGCAGCTTCGCCTCCTTGACCTGAAGGATGCGGTCGATTTGACTGACGTAAGCCAGCGGTTCACTGGGATTCTGGTGACGTGTGATGACGCCGCTCCCAGGCGTCACCCACTTGCTGGCCGCTCCCCCGCCAAGAGCGACGATCGTCTGGGCTTCCTCGATGATACAGATGTTGTACACGCCCCCCTTTCCCGGCAACGCATAGCCCACATTCTCCAAATTGGCGAGAATGTCCTTTTGTCTGTACAGATAATACGGGCGCAATCCGGCTCCCCGCAGCGTGCTGTCCGCCGCCGCCATCATGCGGCGCACGGTGTCGTCGTCCGGCACGGGAAACGCTTCGCGTTCGCGCGTAACCACCGCGGCTCGTTTGAATGACAGCGTGTGGACCGTGACTTCATCCGGCTGCAGCGCCAGAGTCCGTTCCAGAGAATACAACACGTCCGCCAGGTTTTCGCCGGGCAAGCCCAGGATCAGATCCATGTTGATATCGTCGAATCCCGCTTCGCGAAAGAGCGCAAACCGCTTGTCCACGATGTCCGGTGAATGCCCGCGGCCGATGTGCTTCATGGTGGCCGCCTTGAAGGACTGCGGATTCACGCTGACCCTGTCAACCCCAAAGTCTTTCATGACCTGCACACGGTCCGCCGTGATCGTGTCGGCTCGACCCGCTTCCACGCAGAATTCCCGCCAATCGTCGCGACCTGGTATATGCAACAGCAAATTCTGAAGCAATGCGGCCAGTTCGGGGGCTTTCAGACTGGTTGGCGTACCGCCGCCGACATAGACGGACGTGACAGGGATCCCGTATTCGCGCAGCACCTCGCCCGTCATGCGAATTTCGCGTATGAGCGCCGCCAGAAATCCCTCCGCGTATTTGGCCTTGTCGACCATCGAATACGCGGGGAATGTGCAATACGCACAATGGGTTGGACAAAAGGGGATTCCGACATACACACTGACCGCACGGTCCAACCGATACAGATCAGGAACGACCTCCCTTTCACGTCGGACGATCTCCGTCACCAACCGAGCGCGCGCCGGAGCGATCAGGTAGTCGCTTTGCAGCGTGGCGGCGATCTTTGCGTCGGACACCGGGCGTCCATCCTGCAGCCCCCGACGGACCAGCGCGTGCGCCAACTTGGTCGGGCGCACCCCTGTCAAAATGCCCCACGGCTGAACCGCGCCCGTCCACTCTGACAAGGTCTCGTGCAGGGCAAAGAGGATGGCTCGTTTCGCGACTTTACGCTGCGTCGCCGCATCCGGCTCGGGAGACAAGGGCAGGCGGCGATGACGGCGCACCAGGCATTCCGCCAAGCCTTCTTCGACCGCGCTTGCCGTCGCGCGATCCTCGCCGGAACGATTGGGCTCAGCAGCCTTTGCCGCAGGATCTTCATTTTCCGACCCCGCCAAACCCGCCGAACCCGCCGAACCTGCCAACGCTGTCACCGCTGCCGTCGCACCCTGAGCAGTCCCCACAGCGGTGTCTGCGCTGGCTGGCGCAATCGACGACGACGCAGCAGCAACCGGCACAGCCGCGTCTGCGTTGACCGGCGCGGACCCCGTTGCCGTTGCTGTTGCCGCACTGGCGACCGACAGGGTCGTTTCCACAGCATCCGGCCCGCTTGCCGTTACAGTCGCCGTCACCTGATGTTCCCCCAACCCGAGGTCGAACTGCAGAAACAAGCCCTCTGCAAACTGCGGTCCAGTTTCGCAGACCACCTGCGCGTCAGGGAGAAACAAACCAATCATGCGTTCTATGTCCCGACGGTAAAAGGAATCCAATTTCGTCATGCCGACAATCAACAACTCCGTCAGGTCGCCGCGACAACGCCTACGGTAAGACTTCAATTCGCCCACCGCGCTCCTCCGTAAACTCACCGATCACCGCAGTCAGATCCATTCCGTT
>JAJZCB010000044.1 GCA_021846285.1 Bacillota bacterium | reverse complement strand
GCTGGATCAGGCGTATACAGTAGGCCAGGAAGTGTTTGCCGATACGTTTCAGGACGGCGATGTCGTCGATGTAGTTGGGGTTTCCAAGGGCAAGGGCACTGCCGGACCGGTTAAGCGGCACAATCAGTCGCGCGGTCCGATGGCGCACGGATCCAAGTACCACCGCGGCGTCGGCTCTCTCGGTTCGATCGACGCGAACCGCGTCTTCAAAGGGCAGACGATGGGTGGGCGCATGGGCCATGAACGCGTGACCGTGCAGAACCTGCAGGTTGTGCGCGTGGACAGGGACCGCAACCTGTTGCTGATCAAGGGCGCTCTGCCTGGACCAAAGAACTCGTTTGTGACAGTGCGGTCGGCGATTAAAAACCGGTAATTTCGGATCGGGAAAGGAGGTTGCAAGAGCATGTCAAAGGTACCTGTTTATAACCTGCAGGGTCAGACCGTTGGCGAGATTGAATTGTCTGACGCCGTTTGGAACGCGGGGGTCAATCAGCACGCGATGTTCGAGGTGGTGCAGAGTCAACTCGCTTCGCGTCGCGCGGGCACACACAAAGTGAAAGGTCGCTCGGAAGTTCGCGGCGGCGGTCGCAAGCCGTGGCGACAAAAGGGCACTGGACGCGCACGTCAGGGAAGCATACGGTCCCCGCAATGGGTTGGCGGGGGAACAGTTCATGGACCGACGCCGCGCAGTTACGCGTACGCCCTGCCGAAGAAGATTCGGCGACTGGCGCTGCGTTCGGCTCTCACGACGAAAGTGCATGACGGTCTGATCGTCGTGTTGGATCAACTGGCGCTCCAGGAAGCCAAGACCAAGGTCATGGCAAGCGCACTCAAAGCACTCGGTATATCCTCGAAGGCTCTGCTTGTGGATGCGGTCAAGGACGAGAACGTTTACCGATCCGTGCGGAACATTCCCGGCATGTCCTACTCAGCGGCCGACGGCTTAAACGTCTACGATGTGATGTTGTATGACCGCTTGGTCATTACAACGGCTGGGGTTGCAAGAGTCGAGGAGGTGTTTGCAGAATGAAGGATCCTCGCGATATCATCAAGCGTCCAGTCGTAACTGAAAACTCGACAAAGCAGATGGAGCAGTATGTGTACACCTTTGAGGTTGCAGGCGACGCCAACAAGATTGAGATTGCGCAAGCGATCGAGTCTGTGTTTCCCGGAGCCAAGGTAGTTCGGGTGAACACGATGTGGGTAAAACCCAGGCGCAAGCGTTTTGGGCGTCATTACGGATTCACTTCCAAGTGGAAAAAGGCACTGGTCAAACTGACGGAAGACTCCCGACAACCGGAGTTCTTTTCGGGCGTCTAATGGTGAGTGGTAAAGGAGGGGTATCCCTTGGCGATTAAAAAGTACAAACCGACTTCGCCTGGTCGGCGGTTTATGTCGGTGGCGGCATTCGATGAGATTACGGCAGAGGCGCCGGAAAAATCTCTCCTTGAGGCCCTGCCCAAGCGTGCTGGCCGCAATCATCAGGGCAAGATTACGACTCGGCATCGTGGCGGCGGCCATAAGAGACAATACAGAGTTATCGATTTTAAACGCGAAAAAGATGGCATACCAGGGCGTGTTGCCACGATAGAGTACGATCCCAATCGTTCGGCCCGCATTGCGCTGATTCATTACGTGGATGGCGAAAAGCGTTACATCCTGGCTCCGGTCGGGTTGAAGGTTGGCGACATGATCCATTCTGGTCCGGAGGCTGACATTAAGCCGGGCAATGCGTTGCCGCTGTCCGCGATTCCGGTCGGCACGGTCGTGCACAACGTGGAACTGAAACCTGGAAAAGGCGGACAGTTGGCGCGGGCTGCGGGCGCAGAGGCGCAACTCCTGGCCAAAGACGGGGATTACGTTCAACTGCGTCTGTCGTCGGGCGAGGTTCGCATGGTTCGCAAGGAGTGCCGCGCGAGTGTTGGCCAGGTGGGCAATCTCGATCACGAGAACATCAATCTGGGCAAGGCGGGCCGCTCCCGGTGGCTCGGTCTTCGACCGACCGTCCGCGGCGTGGTTATGAACCCGAATGATCATCCGCACGGCGGCGGCGAAGGGCGGGCTCCGATTGGTCGCAAATCGCCCATGTCCCCTTGGGGTAAACCGACTCTGGGCAAAAAGACGCGCAAGAAAAATCACGTGACTGACAAGTATATTGTGCGTCGCCGCAAGAAGTAAGTGAAAGGAGGGCGCTCATATGGGACGTTCACTGAAGAAGGGGCCGTTTGCTGACGATCATTTACTGAAAAAGGTTGATCGTCTGAATACCGTCAATGAGAAGCGGGTCATCAAAACATGGTCGCGCAGATCGACGATTTTCCCGCAGTTTGTCGGTCATACGATCGCAGTCCATGATGGACGCAAACACGTGCCCGTGTATATTTCTGAAGACATGGTTGGTCACAAGTTGGGCGAGTTCGCGCCGACGCGTACATTCAAAGGTCATGCTGGCGACGAAAAGTCTTCGCGGTCACGGTAAAGAGCCTGAAGGCGTTGGTGAGCGGCGCTGCAGCGAAGTGGCAAAGGGGGTAAGTCAGGAATGGAAGCGATAGCAGTCGCTAGGCATATTCGCATCGCTCCTCGCAAGGTGCGTCTGGTGGTCGATCTCATTCGCGGGAAGGCCGTGGGCGAGGCGATTGCAATTTTGAAGAACACGCCAAAGGCGGGGTCGCCGGTGGTGGAAAAAGTACTCCGCTCAGCGATCGCCAATGCGGAACACAACTATAGCATGGATGTGGAACGACTGGTTGTGAGCAAAATCTTCGTGGATCAAGGAACGACTCTGAAGCGGTTCCATCCGCGTTCGCAAGGCCGGGCGTTCAGCATTTTAAAACACTCGAGTCACGTCACTGTGATCGTGGCCGAAAAGTAGGGAGGGATTCGCCGCATGGGTCAAAAGGTTCACCCCGTTGGCATGCGAATTGGCATTATCAGAGATTGGGAGTCAAAGTGGTATGCGAGCAAGAAGGATTATAAGGGATTGCTGCACGAGGATCTTCGAGTCCGCGCGTTCGTACTGAAGCGTCTGAAGGATTCCGCCGTGTCGCGGGTGGTCATTGAGCGGGCGGCAAACCGAGTCAACGTGACGGTTTATACAGCTAAACCCGGTATGGTCATTGGCAAAGGCGGTACTGAAGTCGATACGCTGCGCAATCAGCTCACGGCGTTGACTGGAAAACGGGTGCACATTAACATCAATGAGATCAAAGTGGCTGACCTGGACGCCAAACTGGTGGCCGACAACATTGCTCAGCAACTGGAACGACGCGTAGCCTTCCGGCGCGCGATGCGGCAAGCGATTCAGCGTACGCTGAGAGCCGGGGCAAAGGGAATCAAAGTGCAGGTCTCGGGTCGACTTGGCGGCGCGGACATCGCTCGCACCGAGGGGTACTCCGAAGGCACAGTGCCTCTTCATACACTGCGTGCGGACATCGACTTCGCAATGACAGAAGCGCATACCACATATGGACGGATCGGTGTCAAAGTCTGGATTTACCGCGGTGAGATTTTGCCGACGCGGACGAAGAAGGACGCCGAATAGGGAGGTAACAAACCATGTTGATGCCGAAACGCGTATTACACCGCAAAGAGCATCGCGGGCGCATGAAAGGCATGAGCAAGGGCGGCAACGAGGTGACATTCGGGGAATTTGGGCTGCAGGCACTGGAGCCAGCCTGGATAACGAACCGGCAAATAGAGGCTGCCCGTATTGCGATGACGCGTTACATTCGCCGCGGAGGCAAGGTGTGGATCAAGATTTTCCCGAGCAAGCCCGTAACTGCCAAGCCAGCTGAGACGCGGATGGGGAGCGGAAAGGGTTCACCGGAAAAGTGGGTGGCGGTTGTCAAACCGGGGCGTATCCTCTTTGAACTGGCCGGCGTTCCGGAGGAGACAGCCCGCGAAGCTTTGCGCCTGGCTGCGCACAAACTTCCGATCAGGACCAAATTTGTTTCCCGTGAAGATGCAGGAGGTGAGCTCGATGAAAGTTAAAGACCTCCGTAGTAAGACCAATGTCGAGTTGCTGCAGGAGATTGGATCCTTGAAGGATGAGCTTTTCAACCTGCGCTTTCAGTTGGCCACCGGACAATGCGAGAATCCCATGCGGGTCAGGGAAGTCCGCAAGCAGATCGCCCGGGCTAAAACCATCATCCGTGAGCGTGAACTCGGTATCGGCTGAGCGCGGCAGAAAGGAGAGACAAGGGTATGAGTCAGGACCGTAATGACCGCAAGACGCGTCAGGGCACTGTGGTCAGCGACAAGATGCAAAAGACGATCGTGGTCGCGGTTGAAACGACAAAACCGCATCCGCTGTACGGCAAGCGCGTCAAGCACACCAACAGGTTTAAAGCCCACGACGAGATGAATGAGGCGCGCGTTGGCGACATTGTGAGAATTATGGAGACCCGTCCGCTGAGTAAAGACAAGCGCTGGCGGCTGATCGAGGTTGTGAAGCGGGCGGAGATTCTTTGAGGCCGTGGCGCAAGCTGTGAAGACGCCGAATGAAGGGAGGCAATTGCCGTGATTCAACCGCAAACTCGACTGGCGGTAGCCGATAACTCGGGCGCCAAAGAGATCATGTGTTTTCGGGTCCTTGGAGGGTCGAATCGTCGGACGGCTAACATCGGAGACATCATCGTGGCGTCCGTCAAAAGCGCAACACCAGGGGGCGTTGTCAAAAAAGGCGATGTGGTGAAAGCTGTTATCGTCCGTACCCGCCGCGGGATGCGCCGCAATGATGGATCCTATATTCGCTTCGACGAAAACGCTGCTGTTATCATCCGTGAGGATAAGAGCCCGCGCGGAACGCGTATTTTCGGGCCAGTGGCGCGGGAACTTCGCGACCGGGAGTTCATGAAGATAATCTCTCTCGCTCCGGAAGTACTGTGAAAAAGGGGGTGCTTTTATGACGCAGCCGAAGGTTAAGATCAAGAAGGGTGACCAGGTTGTTGTGATTGCCGGCAAGGATCGCGACAAGAAGGGCAAGGTGCTGGCGGTCTATCCCCGGGAGAGCCGTTTGGTGGTTGAGGGTGTGAACGTCGTCAGCCGGCACACCAAGCCCAGCATGTCTGTGCCAGACGGCGGGATCCTCGAACGCGAGGCGCCGATCCATGTTTCGAACGTGGCGCACATTGACCCCAAGACTGGCGGACCCACGCGTGTAGGGTACAAGGTGCTGGCGGATGGAACCAAGGTACGTTATGCGAAAAAGTCTGGCGAAGTGATCGACAAGTAGCCAGGTCGGAAGAGAGGCGCTCGAGATGGCAAGACTCAGGGATTATTATCAGAGCAATGTTTTAGGCAATCTGGTGCAGAAATTCGAGTATCGCAGTGTGATGCAGGTTCCGCGTGTGGAAAAGGTCGTCATCAACATGGGTGTTGGGGAAGCCGCTCAGAACGAGAAGGTGCTTGACAACGCAGTCGGCGATTTGACTCAGATCGCGGGGCAAAAACCGGTGGTCACTCGCGCCAAGAAGTCGATTGCCGGGTTCAAATTGCGTGAGGGCCAAAAAATTGGCGTGAAGGTAACGTTGCGCGGTGAGCGCATGTTCCATTTCCTCGACAAGTTATTCAATATCGCGCTCCCCCGCGTTCGCGACTTTCGCGGTGTCTCGCCCAAGGCGTTTGATGGGCGCGGGAACTACACGCTTGGACTTCGTGAACAATTGATCTTCCCGGAGATTGACTATGATCGCATCGACAAAGTTCGCGGCATGGACGTTGTGATCGTGACGACTGCCAAGACGGATGAAGAGGCGCGGGCTCTCCTGACTGAATTGGGGATGCCATTCCGCCAATCCTAGGGCAAGGGGGTAGAATCGTGGCCAAAAAATCAATGATTATCAAGGCTCAAAGGGCGCCAAAGTTCAGTACGCGGGCATACACCCGCTGCACCCGCTGTGGACGTCCGCACTCTGTGCTTCGCAAGTTTGGCATTTGCCGGATATGCTTTCGGGAGTTGGCCCATCAAGGACAGTTGCCTGGGATAACTAAGGCGAGCTGGTAACGGAAAGGGAAGGAGGTTGTACTGCCATGGTGATGACGGATCCAATTGCAGATATGCTAACCCGCATTCGCAACGGCAACATGGTTGGCCACGAAAAGGTCGACATTCCGGGTTCGGGAATCAAGCGGGCGATTGCCGATATTTTAAAGGCTGAGGGCTATGTTCGCGATGCCGAGTTCATCCGTGATAACAAGCAGGGCACCATTCGCGTGCATTTGAAGTATGGCCCGAACAATCAGCGGGTCATTACGGGACTCAAGCGCATCAGTAAACCGGGATTGCGTGTCTATGCCGGGGCGGAGGAATTGCCGCGCGTCCTGGGGGGCCTCGGGATCGCCATCGTGTCGACTTCAAGAGGCATTATGACCGATAAACAGGCGCGCCAGCACAATGTGGGCGGAGAAGTGCTCTGTTACGTGTGGTAGTGGATAGTGGAAGTGGAGCGGTAACAGTGTAGAGGTCCGGTAACTGAGGAGGTGTAAACGTGTCCCGTATAGGAAGAAAACCAATTGCGATTCCCGCTGGAGTTGAGGTGCAGCTGGAGGGTCGTATGGTGACCGTCAAAGGCCCGAAAGGCACGCTGACTCGCGAGTTGCACCCGGACATGATTCTACGGGTCGACGGCAGTGAAGTGCATGTGGAACGTCCTTCCGACGCGAAGCTGCACAGAAGCCTTCACGGTACTACCCGTAGCGTGGTGTTCAACATGGTGGAAGGCGTTACAAACGGATATCAGAAAGTGCTCGAATTGGTTGGCGTTGGCTACCGCGCCGCAAAGGCAGGAGACAAGGTGACGTTGTCGCTCGGTTTCTCTCATCCGGTGGAGGTAACGCCCACAGATGGTCTTGAAATTGATGTTCCCGCTAACAACCGTCTGATCATCAAGGGTATCGACAAGGAAAAAGTTGGCCTGTTTGCGGCCAAGATTCGGGATTTGCGCAAGCCTGAGCCATACAAGGGCAAGGGCATTCGCTATGAGAGAGAAGTCGTTCGCCGTAAAGTTGGCAAGACTGGCAAGAAGTAAGGGTTGCATTCACGTGCTGGACGTCTTCCCATCGCAGGCGTTGCGTGAATATCCAATTTGATCGACACGCCGATCATGCGACAGGACAGACTAACTCGGAAATACAGGGTAGGAGTGTGAGACTGTGATTACAAAACCGGACAAACAAGCAGTACGCGCTCGGCGACATGCCCGGATTCGCCGCCAATTGAGCGGCACTGCCAGTCGTCCGCGCCTGAACGTGTTTCGCTCTGGCAAACACATCTACGCGCAGGTCGTCGATGATGTCACTGCTCGAACGATCGTGTCAGCATCGACTGTGGAAAAAGATGTCCGAAGCGAGATCGGACACGGCAATACTGTTGGAGCTGCGCAGGCTGTCGGCAAACTGGTGGCCGAGCGTGCGACCGCTGCCGGGATCACGGCTGTGGTGTTTGACCGCGGCGGCTATTTGTACCATGGCCGCATCCAGGCCTTGGCGGACGCCGCCCGCGAAGCGGGTCTCGTATTCTAATACTCGGCAAGGGAGGGAAATCGTTCGTGCGTATTGAAGCATCCAATCTGGATCTCTCCGAAAAGGTCGTATCGATAAATCGGGTCGCCAAGGTAGTGAAGGGCGGCCGCAGATTCAGCTTTAGCGCGCTTGTTGTCGTAGGGGATGGCCACGGAAATGTGGGCGCCGGACTCGGCAAGGCTTCTGAAGTTCAGGAAGCGGTTCGCAAGGGCGTCGCAGACGCGAAGAAAAATCTGATCAATGTCGCCATGAAAGGCACAACGGTGCCTCATGAAACGGTGGGACGTTTTGGCGCAGGCAGGGTTCTCATCAAGCCGGCGCGTGAAGGCACTGGAGTTATCGCCGGGGGCCCCGTACGGGCTGTGCTTGAACTTGCCGGCGTCAAGGATATTGTGACAAAGTCGCTTGGTTCTTCAAACTCGATCAATATGGTTCACGCCACGTTGCAGGGGTTGTCCTCCATCAAGCGGCCGGAGGATGTGGCCAAGTTGCGCGGGAAAACGGTAGAAGAATTACGGGGATAGACTTTCATGCCTGAGTTTTGCGAAGCAAAATCCAAAGCGCTTCGCGGCACCATCAGCAGGATGAAAAACCCGCTCCTCAGGATTCATGTGCTGTGCCCGTCGCGAGTTCGGCGTAGCCGTGTCTGAGCAGGGGCGCAGCACATGAATCCGGTCGGCAGGAACATTTTCCGGGATAGGAATATCCGAATTTACAGGACAGGAGGTCGAAAGACAGTGAAACAACTGCAAATCAGGCTGGTTCGGAGTCTGATCGGCCGTACGCAGTCGCAGCGCGCCACAGTGCAGTCGCTGGGATTGCGCAAACTGAACCAGACGGTCACGCGCGAGGACAACCCGGGAGTTCGCGGGATGTTGGACAAAGTGGCTCATATGGTGCAGGTGACTGAGATCGACGCCTAAAGTGGTCTTGGAGGGATAACGATGAAATTGCATGAATTAACACCCGCTCCCGGATCGCGGCATTCACGCAAGCGGCTCGGTCGGGGAATCGGATCCGGTTTGGGCAAGACGTCGGGTCGTGGACACAAAGGACAGTGGGCCCGCGCGGGCGGAGGTGTGCGTCCGGGCTTTGAGGGCGGACAAACGCCGCTGTTTCGTCGGTTGCCAAAACGCGGGTTTAAAAACGCTCCGTTTAAGAAAGAGTGGAGTATTGTCAATCTTAAGGATCTGGAACGTTTTGAAGGCGGAGCTGTCGTCACGCCCGAAGTCTTGAAACAGGCGGGTATCGTCAAGGCCGTGCATGACGGGGTCAAGATCCTGGCGTCAGGAGAGCTGAGTGTGGCGCTGACCATTCGGGCGCACGCGTTCTCAGGCGCCGCCAAAGAGAAGATTGAGGCTGCCGGCGGCTCGGCAGAGGTGATCTAAATGTGGCAAAGCCTCGGACGGCTGTGGCGAGCTAAGGATCTTCGCAAACGCCTGCTCATCACGTTGATGATCCTGGCGGTGTACCGCATTGGCGCCGTAATTCCCGTGCCAGGCGTCAACGCTTCGATGCTTCAGTCGATTGCGTCAAAGAGTCCTGTGGTGGGATTGCTGAACACATTCTCCGGCGGCGCGCTCTTTAACTTCTCGATCTTCTCCATGAGCATATACCCGTATGTGACAGCTTCGATTATCGTGCAGCTGCTGCAGATGGGAGTTATCCAGCAGTGGGAAGATTGGTCGAAAGAGGGCGAAACAGGCCGCGCGAAACTCAACCAATGGACGCGCTATCTGACGATCTTTCTTGGCTTGGTGCAATCCACCGCCTTGACCTACTCGTTCAGCCGCGAACTGGGGCCGGGCTTCATTCTGGATCCGAGTATCTGGACTTTCGTTCTGATCGCTCTGACACTGACGGCAGGCACCACATTTCTGATGTGGCTTGGCGAGCAGATTACTGACAAGGGCGTGGGCAACGGGATTTCGATCATCATCTTCCTGAGCATTCTCTCGCGGTTGGAAGTCGTGATCCCGCAGATCTACACCAATTGGTTTTACGCCCATCAGGGGCAACTGTTCCTGAATATCGTGAAGGTGCTTGCTATCCTCGTCGGGCTGCTCATTCTGGTGGTCTTTGTGATTTTCGTGCAGCAGGGAGTACGCCGTATTCCCGTGCAGTATTCGCAAAAACAGGTGGGTCAGAAAGTATACAGTGGTCAAAGCACGTTCTTGCCGTTCAAGGTCAATGCGGCGGGTGTCATTCCAGTCATCTTTGCTACGTCACTGCTGTTCTTCCCGACTATCATTGGGCAGTTCTTTCAGGGTAATCGGGTGGCACAGTGGGTCGTGACAACCTTCAGTCCGACGTCTACATTCTTCATCGTGGCGGAAATGGTGCTAATCGTCGGGTTCACGTTTTTCTACACATTTGTTCAGATCAATCCCAGTCAGTTGGCTGAGCAAATGGAGAAGAACGCCGGCTATATCGTCGGGATTCGACCTGGTAAACCGACGGAAGAATACCTCATTCGGATTATGAATCGGCTTGCGCTGGTTGGAGGACTGTTCCTTGCCGTGGTTTCCGCGGTGCCATACCTGTTCATGGGTGTCACAGGGCTGTCAGGAGTCGCATTCTATTTCGGTGGTACGTCAATCTTGATCGTTATTGGTGTGGCGCTCGACACAATGCGTCAGTTGGAAGGGCAAGTCATGCAGCGGAACTATAGAGGCTTTATTCGCTAGCGGCGCAACCTTGGAAGGGAATGTATCTGTATGCAAGTTGTCTTTCTGGGTCTGCCTGGCGCTGGAAAGGGTACGCAGGCAGTCAGCATCGCTGAAGAGTTCCGAATCCCGCACATTGCCACAGGTGACATGTTTCGCGAGGCCCAAGCCGCGAAGACGCCGCTTGGGAAGGAAGTGCAGGAGTATCTTGACAGGGGGTTGCTGGTGCCGGACGAACTGACCATTCGCCTGGTGCGCCATCGTCTCGGACAACAGGACGCCAGGCACGGGTTTTTGCTTGACGGCTTTCCGCGAACCCTGCCCCAGGCGAAGGCGCTGGACGATATGCTTGCAGAGGAAAACCTGGCGCTGACGCATGTGCTCTATCTTGAGGTGAGCCAGGTGGAACTTCTGCAAAGGCTGACTGGTCGCCGCGTGTGTTCGGCTTGTGGCGCAAACTATCATGTGACGCTCCACCAGCCGCGCATTGAAGGCACTTGCGATCGCTGTGGGGGTGCATTGATTCAACGTCCGGACGACAGACCGGAACCCGTATCGGTGCGCTTGCAGGAAAATCTGGAACGCACGGCAATGCTGGCCGAGTTCTATGAAGCGCGCGGCCTGCTGGGAAAAATTGACGGTGAAGGTCCAATAGGACATGTGTATGATGAGATACGTCGAGCGTTGCGGGGCGATCATTCATGATTTCCGTCAAATCCCGACACGAACTCGAGATCATGCGCGAAGCTGGGCGAATCGTCGCCATGGCTCATGCGGAAGTGAAGCGCGTGGTGGCGCCGGGCGTTACAACCCGAGATCTGGACGACGTCGTGGAACAGGTCATTCGCAAGGCGGGTGCGACGCCGTCATTTAAAGGCTATCAGGGGTTTCCAGCCGCCATCTGTGCGTCCGTCAATGAAGAGTTGGTTCATGGGATACCCGGAAATCGGGAGTTGCACGAGGGCGATATCGTGTCTGTGGATATCGGCGCCTTTTTCAAAGGCTATCATGGCGACTCGGCGTACACCTACGCGGTTGGTTCCATTTCGCAAGAGGCGCAGCGGTTGCTGGACATGACAGAGGCATCTCTGTACGAAGGCATTAAACGCGCAATGGTCGGTAATCGTCTGTCGGATATCTCGCACGCGATTCAGAGCTATGTGGAGCCAAGAGGTATGTCGATCGTCCGGGAATACGTCGGTCACGGTATAGGTCGGGAGATGCACGAAGCGCCGCAAATTCCGAATTTTGGCCCGCCTGGCAAGGGCCCGCGGCTGAAAGCGGGCATGGTTCTGGCCATCGAACCTATGGTCAACGCAGGCGGACCGGATGTTCGCACTCTCCTTGACAATTGGACTGTGGTCACCGAAGATGGCTCACTGTGCGCCCATTTTGAGCATACCGTGGCGGTGGACGACAATGGACCTGTGCTGCTGACCGTTCTTTAGAAACCAGACGTATTCACTAAGCCGTGAAGTTTGAAGGGGGACTTGCCGATGGCCAAAGACGATGTCATCGAAGTTGAAGGTAAGGTGATCGAACCACTGCCAAACGCGATGTTTCGCGTTGAACTGGAGAACGGTCACAAGATTTTGGCCCACGTTTCCGGTAAAATCCGTATGAATTACATTAAGATTTTACCTGGCGACCGCGTTACGGTAGAATTGTCACCATACGACTTGACGCGGGGCAGGATCACGTACCGATACAAGTAACGTGTGCAATTCACGTGGAGTCTGACGCAAGGAGGTCTGAACCATGAAAGTGCGTCCGTCTGTTAAACCCATTTGCGAGAAGTGCAAGATCATTCGGCGCAAGGGGAATGTCATGGTGATTTGCGAGAATCCGAAACACAAGCAGCGACAAGGCTAGACCACAATCGTGGCGGACTATAAGTGGGAGGTGCAGTGAATGGCTCGTATCGCAGGCGTTGACTTGCCTCGCGAAAAGCGAATTGAAATTGGCCTGACGTATATCTTTGGAATTGGCCGCTCCACAGCGAACGTCATTCTCAAAGAGACAGGTGTGAATCCGGACACTCGCGTTCGCGACCTGACGGAGGATGAGATCCAGAAACTCCGTGACGAGATTGACAAGACCCTCAAGGTTGAAGGGGATCTTCGCCGGGAGATAGCTTTGAACATCAAACGCTTGATCGAAATCGGTTCTTATCGGGGTATGCGCCATCGCAAGGGCCTGCCGGTGCGGGGCCAGCGCAGCAAGACAAACGCCCGTACCCGCAAGGGTCCGCGACGCACAGTAGCCGGTAAGAAGAAATAAGGAGGCGTTTTTGTGGCGACTAAGGTAAAGCGCAAATCCGCGGCTGCGGCACGGCCCAAACGCCGTGACAGAAAAAATATTGAAACCGGGATCGCGCACATTCGGTCGACCTTTAACAACACGATTGTGACCATCACGGATACGACCGGCAATGCCCTCAGTTGGGCGAGTTCCGGCGCCCTCGGCTTTAAGGGCTCCCGCAAGAGCACCCCGTTCGCCGCTCAAATGGCAGCGGAGTCCGCCGCAAAGACGGCGATGGAACATGGCATGAAAACGGTCGAGGTGTACGTGAAAGGACCTGGAGCAGGTCGCGAAGCCGCCATCCGTTCGCTGCAGGCAGCGGGCCTTGAAGTGTCGGCGATCAAGGACGTGACGCCAATCCCTCACAACGGTTGCCGCCCGCCAAAGCGGCGCCGCGTGTGACCCTGAACCGATCAGTATATGCGGTGCGCAGTGATTCTATGCGTGAACCGCATAATCCTACCAGGAGGTGTGCATACTAGAATGGCGAGATACACCGATCCCGTATGTCGGCTTTGCCGCCGTGAAGGCGTCAAGCTGTACTTGAAGGGCGAACGTTGCTACACGGACAAATGCGCGATTGACCGCCACGGCTATGCGCCGGGCCAACACGGCCAGGGACGCAAGCGTACAAGCGAATACGGTCTGCAATTGCGGGAGAAACAGAAAGCGCGGCGCGTATATGGCGTGCTGGAAAAACAGTTTCACGCTTACTATGAACAGGCTGCGAGACACAAGGGAATTACCGGCGACAGGTTGCTGGCATTGCTTGAGACCCGTCTTGACAATGTTGTCTACCGTCTGGGGTTTGCCGCTTCCCGCCCGGAGGCGCGCCAACTGGTCAAGCATGGCCACTTTTCGGTCAATGGCCGCCGTGTAGACATTCCGTCGTATCAATTGAAGGCGGGCGAAACAGTTTCGTTGCGCGAAAAGAGCGCTTTGTCGCCGAAATTCAAGGACTTGCTGGAAGCTGCGGAAGGCAAGACTGTGGTAGCGTGGCTTGAGCGCGACATGATCGCTCGCACTGGCCGCGTCGCGCGTTTTCCAGCGCGTGAAGAGATTGATGTGCCGGTAGCAGAGCAGCTTATCATTGAGTACTATTCGCGTTAAGCCTGCAGTATGGCCGTGGCGTACGAATGGGCTTATCCTGTGCACTGGCGTCGCCCTGAGGGAGGGTTATGAGGATGATCGAGATTGAAAAACCCCGGATCGAAACAGAAACCTTGAGTGAAGACGGGAAATATGGCAAGTTTATCGTAGAGCCGCTCGAAAGAGGGTACGGCACGACTCTTGGCAATTCGCTGCGGCGAATCCTCCTTTCTTCGCTGTCAGGAGCGGCTGCTACATCGGTAAAAATCGAAGGCGTACTACACGAATTCTCTACGATTCCCGGGGTAGTCGAAGATACCACAGAAGTAATCCTGAATGTGAAGCGTCTTGCGCTGAAGATTCATTCTGATGACGTGAAAAAACTCATCATTGAAGCGGATGAGGGCGGGGAGATTAAGGCCGGAGACATTCGAGCCGATTCGGACGTTGAGATCCTCAATCCTGAACTGCACATTGCCACCTTGGCTCCGGGCGCGCGCATTTATGCTGAAATCGCGGCCCGCAATGGGCGTGGATACATTCCGGCCCATTTGAACAAAGGTGAGGAACAGGAAATTGGCGTATTGCCAATAGACTCCATTTTCGCCCCGATTTACCGCGTAAATTATCAGGTGGAGAACACACGCGTCGGCCAGATTACCGATTACGATAAACTGACTCTTGAGGTCTGGACCGACGGCAGTGTGCACCCCGATGAAGCCGTGAGTCTTGCCGCCAGCATCCTGATGGACCAGTTGTATCTGTTTATGGGACTGACTGATCGCGTACGGAGCCACGAGGCGCCGGCTGAGCGCGGTGACGAACGCCGCGACAAGGTGCTTGAGATGACGATCGAAGAACTTGATTTGTCCGTCCGGTCCTATAACTGTCTCAAACGCGCCGGTATCAATACGGTCCAGGAACTGTGCGCCAAAACGGAAGAGGAAATGATGAAGGTCCGTAATCTCGGCCGCAAGTCGCTGGAAGAAGTTCAGGAGAAATTGGAACGGCTGGGCCTGGGCCTGCGACCCGAGGAATAGCGCGGCTTGGAACGGCATGATTCTGTCCAAAGGAGGGCTCGGTTGTGAGTTACCGCAAATTGAATCGCCGCACTGGATCGCGCGAAGCGCTGTTTCGCAGTCTGGTGACGGATCTGTTCATGTATGGACGCATCCGCACGACGGAAGCTAAGGCGAAGGAACTGCGCAAACTGGCAGACAAGATGGTTACACTCGCGAAACGAGGCGATCTGCATTCTCGCCGACTGGCCGCCCGTTATGTAAGCCCGGAGTCTATGGGAGGCGAAGAACGGCAGAACGTGTTGCAAAAACTGTTCTCCGAGATCGGACCTCGCTTTGCTGATCGCCAGGGCGGATATACCCGCATCCTCAAATTGGGGCCGCGGCGCGGCGATGCCACCGAGATGGTGTATATCGAACTCGTCGAATAGGTTCAACCGGGAACCATGCAGAAGATCAAATGCATCATCTCTTATGACGGCACGGACTTTCACGGTTTTGCGCGGCAACGAAACCTGCGAACGGTGCAAGGCGAAGTGGAACGAGTCATGCAATTGTTATGGGGATGCGCGGTGGAAACCGTCGGAGCCAGCCGAACCGACAGTGGTGTTCACGCAAGGTGTCAGGCGTTGCACTTCGTCTTGCCCCACGGGCGCATACCGGTGACGCAGTTGCCCTATATCCTGCGCACTTGGTTGCCGCAGGACATTGTGTTGGTCAGCGCGATCCCGGTCGAAAACAGGTTTCATGCCCGCCATGATGCTCTTTGGAAACAGTATCGATACACAATCGATACAGCGCCCATGCCTGACATCTTCACCAGGCGGTTCGCGTTGCACGAACGTCGGCCGCTGGATCTGGAGGCCATGAGAATGGCGGCTGCACAACTGGAGGGCGAACACGATTTTACAACCTTTTGCGCGGCAAGGGCACAACAGGAGTCCAAGGTGCGCACCGTCCATGGCATCTCCATCTCTGGCGGCGACAACCATCAGTTGTACATCGATGTTGCGGGCAATGCATTTTTGCACAACATGGTCAGGATTATCGTGGGTACGCTGCTCCAGGTAGGCCTCGGTTCCAGAGCTCCGGGAACGATGACGGATATTCTGGCGCGCCGGGATCGACGCGCCGCTGGATTCACGGCTCCCGCACACGGACTCTGTTTGTCGCACATTGCCTACGCTTCAGGTCCAGGCTAGGCAGCAGGACCCTATGATTGGCGGCGCGATGGAAATGGAATGCGCGTGTCAATCGGGAGTTGCGCTTGACGGTTGCAAGAGTGCTGCGATAGACTGACTTTCAGTGCTTTGAACGTTATTTTTGAATGAGGAGGGCACATCCATGCGAACGACCTATATGGCCAAACCGGGCTCTGTCGAGCGAAAGTGGTTCATTGTTGACGCCACTGGCAAACGTGTTGGTCGCTTGGCGACGGAAGTGGCGTCAATTCTGCGCGGCAAGCATAAGCCAGAATTCACCCCGCACATTGACACGGGAGACTTCGTGATCGTCATCAATGCGGAAAAGATCGTTTTCACCGGCAAGAAATTGCAGAACAAGCTGTACTATCGTCATTCCGGATATCCAGGTGGTCTGAAATCGACGTCGGCTGCCGATATGCTCAAAAAACATCCGGAACGCATTGTTGAAATGGCTGTCAAAGGCATGTTGCCGCACAACAGTCTGGGCGCCGATCAGTACCGTAAATTGAAAGTGTACGCAGGACCTGATCATCCGCATTCCGCCCAACAGCCCGAGCCGCTGCAACTGGCCGAGTGAGTATGGGTGTTTGGCTTGGCCAATTACAATTAGGGAGGGTGCTTTAGCTTGGCACAGCTACAATATTGGGGCACTGGCCGCCGCAAAACGTCAGTCGCGCGGGTTCGCCTGTTGCCCGGAGAAGGCCAGGTAGAGATCAACCATCGTACCATGGATGACTACTTTGGTCTCGAAACTTTGAAATTGATCGTGAAGCAGCCATTGCTTCTTACTGAGTTGCTTGGACGTTACGATGTGATCGCCAATGTGCGCGGCGGCGGTATATCAGGGCAGGCAGGCGCGATTCGGCATGGTATCGCACGCGCTTTGCTTAAGGTGGATCCAGATCTGCGTCCTGTGCTCAAACGGGAAGGTCTGTTAACCCGTGACGCGCGTATGAAAGAGCGCAAAAAATATGGACTGAAGGCCGCCCGGCGCGCGCCCCAGTTCTCCAAACGATAGACCGCTTGTTCAGTATCATGGGCATCCCGAACCGGGATGCTTTTTTGTCTGAAACCGGACAAGCGCAGTGTGCGCCGGGCGACGGGGAGAGTGTTACAATGCACTATAGAAGAGCAGAGATGGGAGGCTATTTCATGGCAGGTTCAGCGGTGACGCGCGAGGCCATTCTGGAAGCCCTTCGCGTTGTGGAAGACCCCGAAGTACACAAGAGCATAGTCGAAATGGACATGGTCAAAACAATCGATATCGCGGGGAGTCGAGTGGGTGTCGAAGTCCTTTTGACCATCCACGGGTGCCCGCTTCGTACGGTTATTGAACGGCAGGTGCGCGATGCCGTTCTGTCGGTGAAAGGCGTCACAGAGGCCCAGGTGGTGATCGGCACCATGACAGATGAAGAGCGGGAACGGTTCGCCGCCAAACTGCGCGGCAACGACCAGCAGGCAGCTGTACCGCCGCTTCTGAGGCCTGACACCGATACGACGTTCATCGCTGTCGCCAGCGGCAAGGGCGGCGTTGGCAAGTCCACGGTGACTGCCAATCTGGGAGTGGCGTTGGCGCGGGCCGGTTACCGCGTCGGGGTGGTCGACGCAGACATTTACGGTTTCTCTTTGCCTAACATTTTTGGCATTGCGGATGTCAAACCCGCCGTAGTCTCCAATTTGATCATGCCTGTTCAGACACACGGCGTTAAAGTTGTCAGCATGCAGTTTTTTGTGCCGGAAAACCGACCCGTGATTTGGCGTGGTCCAATGCTCGGAAAGATGTTGCGCAACTTTTTCCAGGAGGTTCATTGGGGCGATCTGGATGTCATGTTGCTGGACCTGCCGCCGGGAACAGGCGATGTGGCCCTTGACGTTCACAGCATGCTGCCGAAGAGCCGTGAACTGATCATCACCACACCGCATCCAAACGCGGCTGACGTGGCTGTGCGCGCCGGTCTGATGGCGCGGCAAGTGAATCACGACATACTCGGCGTCGTGGAAAATATGGCCTACTATGCATGTGGGCACTGTGGCGAAAAAACCTACCTGTTCGGAACCGGGGGTGGTCAACAGGCGGCGAAAGCTCTCGGAACCGCTTTGGTGGCGCAAATACCCCTCGCCGTCGCGCAGAGCGGTAATGGCCTCTTTCCTGAAGGTTCCGAACAGGCGAACGTATTTGACAATCTGGCAAGCCTCCTGGTGCAACGCGCTGAGCTGCGGCCCAAGGTTGTGACAAAAGCCTAGGGGAGCAGCAACGCGCCGGTCACAGGAGCGGAGCGGCGCGCAGCCAGACTCACCGCATGCGATTCCACACAGAGCAATGTGTTCAACAGCGCCGGATTGCAAGTCAGGCGCTGTTTGATTTTTTGTCGAAATAAACTGCTTGAAATTAGTAATCGATCTTGGGTATAATGCAAGTACATGCTTGCGCAAGTGATAGCTTACATGCATGTCTGTTTGGGGGGAGTGTGTCGATGATTGAATCACCCCTGTCTGGTGAGGCGGATACACACGCGCGCATCATCGAGGCGGCGCTGAAAGAGTTCACGCAAAACGGGTACAAGGGGGCAAGCACCCGGGCGATCGCCGAACGCGCGGGCGTCAATGAAGTCACTCTGTTTCGGCACTTTGGCAGCAAACTCGATCTGCTGCGCATCGCAGTCCAGCACGCAGTAAAAACGATGGAAATCCCGGAGGCGGTCGATCGGTACCTGGCGATGAGTTTTCGTTCGGGATTTACCGCTTTTGTGACGGAGCACCTTTTGCAGGTGACTCAACACAGTGACATTTTAATGCTTGGATTTGCAGAGTCGTACTCCCATCCAGAGGTTGCGGAAGCGTTGATGCAGTTCTTCTGGCAGATCCGAAAGCGTTTGTTGCTGTATTTTGTGGGTTTGCAGGAGCAGGGCCGAATGCGCAGCGCAGATACGCAGGTGGTGACTCAAATCGTCATGGCGACATTGCACGCCACGCCGCCCATGCGTCGGCGAGCGCCCACGGAGGTTACGCAGCATCTGACGGACGAAAGAATCGTAGCCGCGCTGGTCGAAACGATCGTGTCCGCGTATGGAACGGAGACCGCTGCCACTTAGCAGGATCATGGAGGAGGCATTATGCATGGCAAAAGCACGGGTCATCAGTTTATCTATCATCGGAATCATCGCCTTTCTGATCATTGTGGTCGGGGGCGGCTGGTATGTCTATCAGCAACAAACCTATGTGTCGACAGGTGATGCAAGCGTACAGGGAACCATTGTTCCCCTGACTGCGCCGGGGGATGGCACGCTGACAGACTGGCATGCGACTGTGGGAAAGACCGTGAACAAGAATACTCTGCTGGGAACGGTTGATGGACTCACAGGAAGCACAGACCTGTCGGCGCCAATCACAGGCACGATTGTACAAAATATCGCTGTAGACCGCGAAACTGTCGTTCCGGGAGAGCCGCTTGGCTATATGGTTAACCTCAACAATCTGCAGATTGTGGCGAACGTGCAGGAGACGGAAATCAACAATGTCGCGGTAGGAAAGACCGTCAATATCACGATCGACGCGTTTCCAAACACCACATTTTCCGGAACGGTCACGCAGATCGGCAGCGCATCGGCCGTTATCACAAACGGGATTCCAAACACCAGTCTGTCAGGCACCTTTAACAAGGAAACGCAACGTGTTCCAGTGTATATTTCGATTGCCGGTTCGGAGGGCAAAACCTTGATGCCGGGCATGTCGGCGCAAGTGTCGATCTACCGCAATTAGTCGCATCCCGCGGCGCCAGTCTAAGGGAGTGGAGTGAGATCATATGGCGGCAACGAGTGTTGTTCGGGTTGTATTAATCAATATCATCGTCATCATCGTGTTGTTTGCTCTGATTCTTGGTGGATATTTCTACTACATCGGAACGACTAACTACGTGACGACGAACGATGCTCAGGTTACGGGCCAAATCGTACCGATCACCGTGCCTTTTGCAGGGAAACTGAATCACTGGTACGCAGCGTTAAACAGCACTGTCAATCAGGGAGATCTGCTCGGTTCCGAGGCGAACCAGTCGGTGTTGGCCATGAATCCTGGATTGGGCGCTCTTGTCTCGCGTGATCGTACCGCTGCGCGCAAATTGTCGAACTTTGAATCAGTGACATCGCCGATCAGCGGCACCATTATTCAAAATACCGCGTCTCCGGGGCAAATCGTGCAACCAGGCCAGGTGCTTGCGCAGGTCGTGAACCTCGGCAACCTGAACATAACTGCCAATGTGCCTGAAACGGAGATTCGTCATGTGAGCGTCGGACAGACCGTCGATGTCTACATAGACGGTATTCCAAATACTGATTTCAAGGGCACCGTGCAAACAATCGGCAACACGACGAATTCCGTGTTCTCGATTATTCCCAACACGACCGCCGCACAGGGAAGCTATACAAACGTCGTACAGCGCATCCCCGTTGTCATTTCTCTCAATGGCGGCTATGCAGGCAAGGCGCTGGTTCCTGGCATGAGCGCGTCGGTAGTGATTCACATTAACAGCAACGCCTGAGTCATGAGACGCTGTATTGCCTGAAAGGAGGTTTTCCGATGTCGTTTAAAGAGCGTTTTGGCATCAGTTTTCCGGCGTTGTTCGCTGTCGTTCTGGGCGTATTTATGGCTATTCTGGACACCACGGTTGTGAACGTCGCGATCCCCAAGATGATGTCCGTCTTCAATGCCACGCAAAACGAGATTCAGTGGGTCATCACCGCTTATCTGCTGGTAACGGGGATGCTGACTCCTGTCAGTGGATATCTGGGGGATCGTTTCGGACAAAAGCGCATCTATCTGATCGCACTGACGATCTTTACAGCAGGATCAGCCCTATGCGGGCTTGCCTGGAGCACTGACGCTCTCATCATGTTCCGGATCATTCAGGCGGTGGGCGGGGCCATGCTCATGCCAGTGAGTATGACCATCCTGTTCTCTCTGTCGAAGCCTGAGCGTAGGGGAACGATTATGGGCATCTGGGGGATTGCGCTGATGTTCGCCCCGGCGCTCGGACCGACGCTGAGTGGTTACCTGGTCGAATACGTCGACTTCCGTCTGATCTTCTATATCAATGTACCGATTGGCATCATGAGCTTCTTCATGGTTGCGGCAGCCATTCCGGGATTCAAAGGGAGGCCGACGGAAAGTCTGGACCTGCCCGGCCTGCTGACCTCCATCCTGGGATTTTTCAGTCTGCTCTATGCGCTGTCGGAAGGACCTACGGACGGCTGGCGGTCACTGACCATCATATCGCTGTTCGTTGCGGCGGGCATCCTTCTGACGATGTTCGTGGCCATCGAACTGACTTCCAAGAATCCGATGCTCGATTTGCGGCTTTTTAAGCGCAAGGTCTATACGGTGTCGATCATTTCAAGCAGTCTGATGAGTGTGGCCATGCTGGGGGCCCTCTTTATCCTGCCGATATTCCTTCAGAATGGGCTCGGATTGACACCGCTGCAAACAGGTTTGCTGACATTGCCTGGAGCAGTCGTCACCGGGATACTCATGCCGATCAGCGGCTATCTGTTTGATCGCATCGGCGCCCGTCCGCTGGGGATCGCTGGGCTCTTCATCGCGCTTGTCACCACGATTGAGTTAATCGGCCTTAATTACGAATGGACGTTTGGCGCCATCATGGTGATCTACATGTTCAGGCAGGCCGGTATGGGTCTCTCGATGATGCCTCTGTCCACTGCGGGCATGAATGACGTTCCACACGCGATCATCAGCCGGGCAACGGCGCTGCTGACCACCATGCGAAACGTAGCCGGTTCCATCGGCACGGCCTACCTGAGCACAGTCATGCAGACAAACTCCACGTCGCATTTCATCGAATTGGCCAATCGGGTAACTGTGCCTGCCCTGCAGGGTATGAACCTCGGTCAGCCGCAGAGTGTATATGGAGCCACAAGCGCGAGTGAAGTGTCCCACCTCGCCAACATACTGGAACAGCTCGCGTTTCAAAAGGGGATGCAGGACGCGTTCGGAGCAGCCGCGATCATCGGATTGATCGCCTTGGTGGCAGTATTCTTCATTGGCAAGCGAAAGTTGCCTGTCGACATGTCGCCTGGAGTCAAAAAACCCCTGGCTGTGATGGAATAATCTAATCACTGGCGCGCAGGGCCGGTGTGACGCGAAGCTGCTGCTACACCTGCCCGATGCGCCCGTGTGACGTTCGCCCCCCCCCCGTCAACTGCCGCCGCTTTCGCTGCCTTCTCCTCCTCCGCTTTCGCCGCTCTCTTCGCCGCCTTCGCTACCTCCGCTTTCCTTCTTATCCTGCCCACCTTTTTTACTGCCCTTTCCCTGCTGTTGCTGTCCTATCTGTTGCTTGTCGCCGCCGCCCGCCGCCTTGACCGCCTCTTTCATGCTGTCCATAAACAGCAGACGAAACGTGGGTTCCTGCAGAGCCTCGGTCATGATCTTCATGATCTCTTTACGATACTCAGGACTCTTTAACAGTTCGAATTGCGACTGCTGAAACTCCGGTGATTGCATGAGACTCAATAACTCTTTCTGATATTCAGGATCATGCATGAGTCCTTTTTGAATCTCCACCATTTGCGGGCGCGAGGACTTAACAACGGCCGCCGCAAATTTGGTGTCTTTCATCTGGCTGCTGAGAAACGACTTGTTTTGCCCTTGTGTGAGCGCCTTCTCCAGCGCAGCCTGCACATCGGTCTCTGTAATGGCCGCCGATCGTTTGAATTCAGGGCTGGACATGGTATCCTTTAAAGTGGTCATTCCTTCTTTGCTGTGCAGGATGTCCAAGACCATAGTTTTTATATCGGGATAGGTTGGTTTGCCAGCCGCCTGTTTTTGCGACTGATCACTCTGTCCGCTCGTGCTTTGTTCTCCGCCAGCGCTGCATCCGGTCAGCAGGAAGAATACTGACAACAATAGGATGGGAGCCTGTGTTCTGAGTCGCTCACGCACTGCGCGCACCCCCTTTATGCCTACTATGTCCCGGCGCTGCAGGGTTATTCAGAAGTCAATGCCGAGAGATGGGCGGACAAACGCCAGGGTGTTGATTGATGAAGGTTGCGCGAGAAAGGAAGATTCTCGTGTCCGGCCGTCTGGCGGAACAGCCCTCAGCGGCCTGAGGGCTGTAACTTGTGGTGCGCCCGTTACTGCACGGTTGAACGGGCTTTCAGTCCGCCGATGAGTTCCGAGACCGTCACAAATGAATACCCTTTTGCCCGCAGGCCATCGATAATGGCCGGAAGAGCCAGATGAGTCTGCTTGCAACTGTCGCTGGCATGCATCAGGATAATGTCGCCCGGAACCACCTTCGTTAATACTCTGGATTTGATCTGTTCGACGCCGGGATTCATCCAGTCGAGCGAATCAGTATGCCACTGAATGACGGTGTAACCCATCTGGTTGAGCAGGAACAGGGACCTTCTGTTGAAGTCGCCGTTTGGCGTGCGAATCAGGGTTGTTTTGATGCCGAGCACGTCTTTGATACTCTGCTCTGCCTTTTGCACCTGCTCGCGGATCCATCCGTCTGACTGCTCTGAGAAGTTTTTGTGCATGTGGCCATGGCTGCCAATTTCAAAACCCATGGATTTTATGCGTTTGGCGATCTCCTGATGATGAAGCACCCAGGGACCCGACAGAAAAAATGTCACCTTTTCAACGTGTTTTGCCTGTAAAATGTCGAGAATAGGCTCAGGGGACTTTTCACCCCACGATATATCAAAGGTAAGCGCCACGACTTTTTGCGCAGTGTCCACTTTAAAGATGGCGGCGGGCGGCGCGGCGGCTGGGGCGGCAACGGCAACCTGCCCGCCGCTCGCTAGTCCAGCGCAGAGGAGCACCAAGGCCGCGCTGAAGCGGGCCAGGAAGCGACGTATCACGGTCATTACAAGCACCCCCATCAATCTTCGATCATGGAAAGTGTGTGCCAAAGAACTGGGTATCATACCCGAGGGGAGGCGCCGACGATGTTTACGCTGTTGCGCCGCTACGGCGGTCTATCGTTGCTGTTTTTCGTAGTGGGCGCGTTGCTGGGCGCGGTATTTGCCAGTCAGTTGCAGCATATTCTCCTGCCATTTATCAAAGATATTCGGCATATCGGCGTCACCATCAAGCGGGAACCTCTGTGGGAAGAAGCGCTCACCATCTTCGTCCACAATCTCGGCACAAGTCTCCTGATGATGGCAGGCGGTTTGTTGTTGGGTGTTATTCCCCTGGCGTCCGTGACGTTAAACGGAGCCGTCATCGGCTATGTACTCGTCATACTGACGCAAGAGACACATGTAAACCCGTTTCTTCTGTTTGCCGCGGGCATTCTGCCGCATGGACTGTTTGAAGTGTCCGCGTATCTGCTGGCGAGTGGATTTGGCATGGAGGTTGGAGTGACGGTGGTTCGTTCCATCATCAGGCGATCCGGAACGAGAGAACAATGGCGGATGCTCGGTCAAGATGCCGGAAAAACTGTGTTATGGGTGACTCTCCTGCTGTTTGTGGCGGCGTGGATTGAAACGGGTGTGACACCTCACCTGCTGGCGATGGTAGTCGGGCGTCATGGCGCGTAAATGTCAGGAAAAATCTTCTACTTCTTCGGCCGGAAATGTGAGCAGCGCCTGCTCTTCACGCAGCTTGAAGGCCACCGTGTAATCTTCAGTGGATCGCGCTACCATCTGCAGTTCCGTGACGCCGAACGATTCGCGCAATTGCCGTTCGATCTGGCGCAGTGCCTCCAGATAGGCGGAGTTGTCTGGCGAAAGCAGCAGCGCCACAGTCAGTTGCGCAAAGCTCAGGATGAACAGTTCTGCGTCTGGCGACACCATCGGAAAACCTCCTTATCCTTTCAGTATGGTACCATATGCGTTGGATTGTGAAAATAACGGGAGACATGGGTGAAAGGGGCGAGATGATTCTATGGCGCAAAATGAAGAACGCAGCAGACGACCGCTGCGCATTATCGGTGTTCCCTCTGACCTGGGGCAAGGTCGGCGCGGCGTGGATATGGGCCCAAGCGCCATTCGGTACGCCGGCCTGATTGAACGATTGCGAGACCTCGGGTATCTGGTCGAGGACATGGGGAACATCGATGTACCTACGCCCGAGTCCCGCACACAGGGTCTGGAAAAGTTAAAATATCTGGATCAGGTGCGCGCAGTATGTGATGAACTGAGAGTGCTCGTACGCGATGCCATCAAGAGTGGATATATGCCCATCATTCTCGGGGGCGATCATAGCCTCGCCATAGGCAGCGTAGCCGGTTCGGTGGAGGCGTCAGGACAACTGGGTTGCATCTGGTTTGACGCTCATGGAGACATGAATACGGACAAAACAACGCCAAGCGGCAATATCCACGGTATGCCGCTGGCGGCGTCACTGGGTCTTGGTCATCCCGATCTGACGGAACTTGGCGGCATCAAGCCAAAGCTGCGCGCTGAAAACGTCGTGCTGGTTGGCGCGCGCTCGATTGACCAGGATGAACGGACGCTGATCAGACAGTCCGGGATGCACGTGTTTACGATGCCGGACGTTGACGAGATGGGCGTGAGCGCGGTCATGCGCAAAGCCATTGAAATCGCAACAAATGGCACCCAGGGCGTGCATCTGAGCGTTGATCTGGATGCGCTTGATCCCATGTACGCGCCGGGTGTCGGAACAGCCGTCCATGGGGGATTCACCTACCGGGAGGGGCATTTGGCCATGGAATTGCTGGCAGCCTCGCGGTGTGTGACATCTGTCGATTTTGTCGAAGTCAACCCCATACTCGATTCCAAGAATCGCACGGGAAAGATGGCCGTGGAACTGGCGTCCTCTCTGCTTGGGCTAACGATTATGTAAGGATGCAGAGATTGTGGGGATCGTAGGGCTGTGTCTGCGTCTCCTGTTCGTGGCGGCTATGTGCTGTCTATAAACAGAGATGCGTGTTTGAAAGGATGATAACGCGGATGTTTGCCGACGTGACATATGAAGAAGCCAGACAGCGACAGGACATCGTGTGGATCGATGTGCGCTCGGAGTCAGAACACAGGGAATCGACCATTCCGCAGGCGGTCAGTGCGCCCCTGTTTAATGACGAGGAGCGGGCAAGGATAGGCACAGTGTACAAACAGGAGAGCCCGCAGGCCGCCCAGGCGCTGGGGCTGGCGATCGCTTCCGCAAAATTGCCCATCCTGATCGAACGCATCAGCGCAGCCGCCGCTGGTCGGACTCCGGTCATCTTCTGCTGGCGCGGGGGGATGCGCAGCAAGGCCGTAGCTACGGTTATCGACCTGCTTGGCGTCGAGGCGCTGCGCTTGCAGGGAGGATATCGCGCATACCGTCGCTATGTGGTCGACCATTTGGAGGCGATGGCGCCGGAGGACGTTCCGCGGCTCATTGTGCTGCATGGAATGACGGGTGTTGGCAAGACGATGGTTTTGCACATCCTCGCCAGTCGTGGGGAGCCAGTGCTGGATCTGGAGGCTATGGCGGAGCACAGGGGGTCCGTATTCGGCGGGATCGGTCTGGCCGTCGCCAATCAGCGGCAGTTTGACGAACGTCTGCTGCTGGCGCTTGAGGAGGTCAAGGGCAGACCATATGCGTTTGTGGAAGCGGAAAGCAAACGGATCGGACGAGTGTCAATGCCAGACTTTCTGTTTGAGGCCAAACTGCGAGGGGTCAATATCGAACTGACATCGCCGCCAGCCGTGCGCGTGGAGCGGACACTGTTGCAGTACCGATTGGACGATCCTGAGGTTTTTCACGAACAGGTGGAGCGCGCGGTGCGCTTTATCGAAAAGCGCTTCTCGCCGGATCTTCGCAAACGGGCGTTTGCCAGTCTCGCGGCCCGTGATTATCACACGCTCATCGAGATGCTGCTGGTCGAATACTACGATCCTCGCTATCGCCACGCCATGAACGCCTACGAACAGCCCTTTACAGCGATTGACGCCGAAGACTGCGCGCATGCGGCTGCGCAAATTCAGGCGCTGGCCCAAACCAGCTGCGGATGCTGACCGGGCGAGTGCATAGAAGGAGCGCCGCAACCAGACATATCGGGACCTTCATCCCCCTACCGGCGATTCGCTGTTTGCCACGTGAATCAACTGTGATTTCGTTAAGGTGGCGCTCTTGACCAGAACGTAGGTGCGGTATATTCGGAACTCCACTTCCCCGCCATGCGCCAGCGGGGCCCATAGAGCGTGTCGATCTTCGTAGAGACGTACGGTTACCGCCCTGCCTTTGTCGATGGGGAAAGGCACTGTGCTCTCAATCCATGCGCTGTCTTTGTAGTCAAGAGTGATGGCGCCTGTAGCCCGTACAAATGAGTCTGAGGGCAAGAGCTCCGTCGGCATATAGACGGACCATGTTTGATCGCTTCTCACCGCTCTCACTGTGTCGATGACATGTTGTGGTTCAGGGACAAACACAAATCCGCCGTTGTTTGTCGCCGCGTAAATTACAGTACTGACGGTTCCGCAGAGGCTGAATGCGGCCACTATGGCACTCACAAGGAATCGAAATCGCGTGATCATTTGATCTCACTGGCAAATGGGATTGGCATTATGCATGTTGCACCGACGGCCAGTACACCCGACATAACCGCAAGAAGTCGGTTCATGTCACCTTCACTCCCTTGATTGGTTTGCCTGCCAGTCTAAGATAGCATGAAAACTCAGACTCTACTTAGTGAGAATGTTTAGATCACCTTAACACATTTATAATACGGATAGTAATATTTGGGGATTGTGATAATTTTGTCGTGTGCTAAGCTGGCATGCTAAAGCGTCGAGCGACGGCGCTGTTGTGCATTTAGCATAGCGCGGTGCGGGGTGAGCGATTAAATTTCATCCGTGTACGGGCGACCGCAGTGTCGAAGCGGACAAAAAAAGCATCCACTACAACGCGTGATGCTTTTATGTCTGAGGTGAGGACTGTCATGATTTACCTGGCTCTGGGCGATTCTATCACACACGGGTACGGCGCGGCGGACGGAGAACATCGATTTGTCACTGTGCTAACCCGAAGACTGAACAAGGTGGAGCGAACCAGTCTGTACCTGCAGGCAAAACCCGGATGGACGGCAGAAAAATTGCTGCGGTCACTGGATAAGGTGCCGGAATGCGTCGTCGCTGAGGCTGCGATGATTACTCTGATGATAGGCGGCAATGATCTGCTAAAAGCGATGCCGTGGTTTCTGGATGACGAAGAAGCTGGCCGCAAGAAACTGCGTGAGTCGTTTCTCCCAACGGTGCGGGCCATTATTGAGCGAATGAAAGGGAACCCGGACGCTGTCTTTATGATCTGCACGGTGTATAACCCTTTTCCAAAATCCGACTTGGCGCAGCGCGCCATCAGTCAACTCAATGGCCTCCTTGGCGAGGCGGCGGCCGAATATTCGTGCATCGTCGTGCCTGTCGACGAGTGGTACGGCGGAGAAGAGGATACTTTGGTGAACGGGTTCAAACGGGGGGAACTCCAGGACTTTCGGTTGTTGCGAAACCCGATTCACCCCAATGACAAGGGACACGCGCGCATTGCCAAAGCGATCTTCAACACCTATATGGAGCTCCGCGGCCAGAGAAACGTCAAGCGTCAGGGTGAACCATCCCGTCTGCGTGAGAGACGTTTGGTGCGGGCGCCGAGTCATCGGATTGGCCGCGCCGACCGCCAAACTTCAATGGCGCGAACGAGGGCGCCGAGGCGAAACTCCACCGCCGCGGCGGTGCGAACGCGCTTGCCGATACTTGGGAAGCATGAAACAGCAATCGATAAGGGCAAGTGAAAATAGACGCCGGGAAAGTTCGCAAGAGTGGACGAAGGCAGGCGAAAACGGCAGGAAATGGACACGAGACAAGGCGGCCGAACAGGTGTATAATGGAATCCGATGAAGGTGTCTTGGTGCAGATGATGCCTGGGGGCTTGGCATGGAACGTGTGGACCAACAAACATTAGAACTGGCCCAAACGGGCGACATAGCAGCATTTTCGGTGGTTGTTGAATCCTGTGCGGATCAACTGTATTCTCTGGCGTTCCGATTTTTGTGCAACGGTCCAGAGGCGGAAGACGCGGTTCAGGAAACGCTGCTCCGAGTTTATACGAATCTGCCGCGCTACGATGGCCGATTTAAGTTTACCACCTGGGTCTACCGGATTGCCACGAATGTCTGCATCGATCGGTTGCGTAAGAGAAAGCTGGAGAGTTCTCTCGATGCGGATCGTGACGATGGGGAGGCGGAAGGAACCGACTGGTATGACCGTTTGCCAGGATTTTCGCCGACTCCGGAAGAGGAACTGTTGCGTATGGAGACCTGCAATGAGGTGCAACGGGCGCTCGCTGATCTTCCGCCTGCGTATCAGTCGGTGTTGATTCTGCGGTATATTCAGGAGCTATCGTTGCAGGAGATCAGCGACATTGTCCATCTGCCGATTACTACGATCAAGACACGCATTCACCGGGGGCGAGAGGCAATGAAGCAACTGCTTATGCGGTTGCCCGTGAGCTAGGGCGGCGTATCGCACTTGTGATCCGCCGCGAAAGGGGAGACAGTCATGACCTGCGACGAAGCGCGTACCAGTATGCACTTTCACTTGGACGGGGACGATCACTTGCACGTGCAAAATGCTCGACAGCACACAGCCTCGTGCATGCATTGTGAGCGCCACATGCTCGATTTGCGGGAAGTCGAGGATCGCTTGCGAACACTCAAGCGATATGCTGCGCCGGCGGATCTCAAAGAACGCATTTTGCTGGCTGTGCGGGATACAACGCAAAAACGTCCTCTGCGCGCCAGGCCGCAAATGCCGTAGATGCAGCGGATGCACCGGGTAGGCCAGAGCGGGTTGGGGCGTGCGCGATACGCAGCGCGCGTCCTTTTTTACGGACAGACTTTCCTATCTGGGCAGGGGCGCAGCAGAGACGGCCGTATTTTTCGGGATAGCGGCAGGCGTCAAAGGAAAACGCTCTCTTCATGAAGAATTAAGTATGTATGCGTCGGGTATGCACGTGATGTAATCTTGTCTTCACAGCTAGGTGGATTTTATGAACCAGGTCCTATCGCTGCTATTGCATAAGTTCACAATCTTCGATGTGCTGGATATCGCCATCGTATCGTATGTATTTTACCGCGTGATCCTGCTCATTCGAGGAACGCGGGCTGTTCAGTTGCTAAAGGGCGTCATCTTCCTGCTCATCGCCACTGGCCTAAGCGGCGTGTTGCATCTGGAGGCGCTCAACTGGCTGCTCAACCGGGTGCTGGAGATCGGCTTGCTGGCGATTCCGGTTGTATTTCAGCCTGAGTTGCGCAGGGCGCTCGAACAGTTGGGGCGTTCCAGTTTATTTAACATCAACATGCGTTGGCAGGGCACCGGCGATCTGGCGCATACCATCCACGAACTGGTGACGGCGGCGCAGGTATTCTCAAAAAACCGCATCGGGGCTCTGGTTGTGCTTGAGCGGGAAACCGGTCTGAACGAATATGTGGAGACGGGGATAGCCATTGGCGGTCTCTTAAGCGCGGAGTTGCTGATCAACAGTTTTATCCCCAACACGCCTCTACACGACGGCGCGATGATCGTGCGTGCAGACCGCGTCATCGCCGCATCTTGCTACCTGCCGCTGAGTGAACGGTCGGACATTGCCAAAGAGTTGGGAACGCGTCATCGAGCTGCTGTCGGCATAACGGAACAGTCTGACGCTCTGGTTGTTGTTGTGTCAGAGGAAACTGGAAAGATTTCCGTTGCCGAAGGGGGAGAATTAATCAGGGATCTGGACGAGAGGGCCCTGACCGAGAAGTTGACGAGAGGCCTCAGCCCCCAACATAACGGGGGATTTCGCCTGTTTGGCCGGAAGGCGGGCACTTCATGAAAAAGCGCGGGAACTGGTTGCAAAACAATAACTTCGTGCGACTGATCTC
>JAJZCB010000147.1 GCA_021846285.1 Bacillota bacterium | reverse complement strand
GGGCCGGGAACCAATGACATCTGGATCACCGGTCAACTTCCCCAAGGCGACCAGGCAAACACGTTCCTGTCTATCCACGATCCGGCCCTGTTAGGCGCCACTCTGTTCCAACAGCTGTTGACGCGCGACGGCGTTCATTTTCAAGCGCCGGCTGTTGCGGGTTCCATACCATCAAGTGGCTTGCAAACGGCTGCGACTCACGCGTCGCAGCCTTTGTCACAGTACCTCCAGATTCAAAACACCTATTCCATCAACCTGATGGCAGAGAATTTGCTGCGAACGGTGGGGGCGAGAAGCGGCGGCGACGGCTCTGCGCGGTCCGGGATTGCCGCGGTGGATCAGTTTCTGACTCGGGCGCACGTGCCTGCAAGCGCCGTGCAGGTCGACGGCTCGGGGTTGTCGCCCCTGGATGAGGCCAGCGCCCGAAACGTCGTGCAGCTTTTAAGTTACAGCGCCAGTCAATCGTGGTTCAAGACGTTTGAACACTCGCTCATTCACATGGGGCGCACAAATCAATGCAGCTTCATGTGCGGATACATGGATCAGACGTCTGCTGACGGAACGGTGTGGCTGAAGACCGGGAATCTCAGCAACCAGTGGAATTACGCCGGGTACGCTCATGCCAAAAACGGCAATTTGATTGCCTTCGCCATTCTGATGGATGGATTGCGGTCGAACACGTTTTTTCAGCAGGCGATTGGACCGCAAGACAAGATGACAGAGGCTGTGGCAAGCTGGCCTTATGAATCTGGCTATCAAAGAGGGGCGCACGTAAACGGCGCATCGCCGCCGCCTTTTCTGACCAATTTGTTGCCCGTTGTCCTTGCGCAGGGCGATGTTCTGGGCGCTGCGGCCGTTCCCGTGGGAACGGCGAAAGTTGCGTACAGCTACCAGGGGGAGCGTCGACTGAAGCCCGGATTGTTGCCGCGGCTGGCGGTGCTCGGCGCGTATCTGCAGAATCCGCAGATTGACGTTCACCACGTGCGGGTGATTGCGACGGGGTCGCTCAGCGCCGGAGTGGTGCACGGTGCGTTGGCCCTTTCGTCCGGCGGCTACGCGAACCTCTCGTCAACGGACCTGCATGCGCTCGCACAGAGTGTGTACAGGCGAGGAATCCGCGCGGTGACGGGGGCGATTGAGTTCGTTCAACCTCCTTTTGGCGGCTTCGGCGGTTCGCGGCTGCCCGCCAGTCTGCCTTGGGAAGACTTCGGATCTGCGTTTGCGGCTCCGCTGTCACGGTTGATGACGCAGAGTGACCAAGTGTCGCTCACGGTGATGGGCGAGAAACCAGGAGTCGCACCTTCGGTGGGGGCGCCCATGGGCCTGCCTGGACTGGTGGTCAAGAACGCGGCGGTGACCGGTGCGGTTCATAGCGCCCCGACGGTGCGTGCGGTGTGGGTGCGAGGAACGAACACTTTTAGGCTTGTGGGAAGCGTGCCCGCCGCCTCTTCGGAAACAGTCACGGTTACGGATCCGCAACCCGGCGAGTGGACGGCCACTGCTTTCGCTCAGGCACTTGGCCAGGCTGGCGTGAAAGTTCAGAACTCAGCGCCCATGAGACTGGGTGCGCAACCGCATGGAATGGTCGTGGCCAGTCTGTCGATGGGATCGACTTCGCCCTCGTCCATCGATGCGCGAGTTCTGCGGACGCTGGAAGATCCATCGGCGCGAACGCCCCTGGATCTGTATGCGGAACTCGGAAACAAGGCGTCTGCGGATGTCTCTCAACTCTTGGGAATACATGCCACCATCGTTGATCCGTCGGGGGTGGGTCTGGAGAATTATATGACGGCTGACAGCAGCGCACGTCTGTTGGCAGGCATGTGGGGACATAGTTCCGATCATTCATTGGTGGCAAGTCTGAGCCGTCGCCTTTGGGTCACCCAAACCCCGGAACAGTTGACGGTTGCGGGATACGTTCGAGGAGCGCACGGGCAAATGTACGCCGTGACGCTGATTGTCAATGGGCTGCCCTGGTCTGGACATTTTGCGCCGAGTGTTTCGTGGCTGGCTGCGCCGAGCGCCGCGAAGGGTTACAAGAGGTGGAAAGCAGGCTGATTGCTGGCTCGCATAACGGTCTGGGAGTGCGTCTGGTGTCAACTCTGATCCTGTTCCTGTTAACGCTCTCAGGTCTCGGCCATTCTACGTGGAATGCAATCTCCAAAACCATTCCGGAGCGGGATGCATTTTTCACATTGATCACCATGAGCGCCGTTGTCCTGTATCTGCCACTCGCCGTCTTTCTGCTGCAAAGAGATTCCATTCCGCCGCAGGCATGGTTGTTTGCGCTGGGCAGCGTCAGTTTTGAGGTCATCTATTTTCTCGTTCTGGCAAAAGCCTACCGCTTGGCTCCCTTGGTCACCGTGTATCCGATCGCGCGGGGAACGTCTCCTGTCCTGGCCATGCTTTTTGGTCTTGTATTCACGAGCATGACCGTCACTCCACTCGGACTGACAGGGATCGTCATGATCGCGCTCGGCATCTTCTTTGTGAACCAGCCGCGTCTGAATTTCGCGCAGATGAAGTCTGCGTTTGCCAACCAGGGAGCCTTCTATGCGCTGCTCACCGGAGCCTGCACAGCCATCTACAGCGTCTTTGACTGGTTCGGCGCGCACGTCATGTCCGGGATTCTATTCATCTACATCGTGTATATTGGAATTGCGCTTGGCAAATTGGCGGCAGACCGCATTCTCCTGGCCTCGGTGTCGTACATCGGACTATGGCGCCGTCATCCCTTAAAGACACTGATCGGAGGAACTCTGGCTTTTAGCGTCAACGCGATCGTGCTGTACTGCATGCAAACGACGCCGGTGGCGTATGTGACGGCCGTGCGCGAGGTGGGTATCCTGTTCACCGCAATCATCGGCGTCGTCTGGTTGAAAGAGAGCATGACGTTTCCCAAAGCCCTGAGTGTCATCGCCATCGTAGCCGGCATCTTCCTGATCAAATTCGCCTAGCCCAAATTCGGCCCGCAGGGCAACTATTGCGCGCGCAACAGCGCCCATACTTCCCGTATGGTTGGTCGTTTCCCATATAAGGTGACCCCTACGCGGTAGATCCTCGCGGAGATGTAGCCGCTAACCAACACGGAGCAGGCCAGGATCGCGATCGCGGCCGCCAACTGAATCGGCGGAACGGCGGTCATGCCTTCTCGCGCGAACATGAGCATCGGAATGAAGTTCGGAATAAAGGACAGGACGGTGACCCAGGCGCTGTTGGGCGCGCCAAGCGCGAAGATCGCCGCCGTGAACGATAGGACGAATGTCATGGTTATCGGTGAGGACGCCTGGGTTACATCTTCCACGCGACTGACAAGCGAACCAACGGCAGCGTACAGCATGGCAAACAGGAAGAACCCAAGCAGGAAAAAGACGACAAACAGACTCAGCAACCCAGGCGTCAGACCATGAAACATGTTATGCGCGGCGACTGCTTCTCCGGGAGTCAGGTGTGAGCCTATATAGGCTGCAATCAGTATCAGGGGATATTGGGTCAATCCCACCAGGCTGATTCCGACAAGTTTGCCGTATAGGAGAGTCACTGGCCTGACGTTCGCGATGAGCAGTTCCTGTACACGTGAACTCTTTTCAGCGGCCACTGACATCATAGCCATCGAGCCGTAGATCAGCACGAACATGTATAGCAGCATTTCCAGGAAATAGATCGGCAGAAAGAGGTTTTGGTGTGTGGGGATCACCTGGACCAGACGCATGGGAACTTTCGCCATGACAAGCGCATCCTGTGCGGCGCTCAGACCCTGGCTGCGCATGGTTGTGAGTGAATACAGTGACTGCAGATAGGTGTGCAGGGGTCCGACAAACGCTGCGTTGGCGTTTCGAACGATGGTTGTGACGGTGGGAGGCGCGGCGGCAACCTGCGGCTGGATGATCACGATGCCGTCGAGGTTGTCCTGGCCTCGCTTCAGTTCGTTGCGGAGGCTGGGCAGATTCGGGAGCCGACCAGATTGCCAGATATACCCGCCGCCCATCTGAGTGCGTAAACTTGTGGAGGAAAGCGGGAACTGTCTCGCCTCATTGACCACAACGATCCTGCTGGGCGAGTTGTGCGAAAACGCGCTCAAAATCGCGGGACCCGCCGAGACGATGATCATCATGACAAACATCAGTACGGTGGTGACCAGAAACGCCCTCGTTCGAACGCGTTCCTTATAGGTGAAAGACAGTACGTTCAGAAATTGGCGCACGTTCACTCGCCCATCCTTTCAATGAAGATGTCATGGAGAGAGGGTTCAGAGAGTTCGAATTTGACGACAGGAACGCGTTCTTCGACAAGCGTGCGCAAGATCGCTTGCGCTCTCTCCTCAGTGTCCAGTTTAATTTCGTATCCGTTGGCTCGCCGTTCCATCGGCACACCGGAATGGGTCGCAAGCAAGGCCGTGACATCGCGATCCGTCTTTATGAGCAGACTGGTGCGCCCGTAACCGCGCTTGATCTCCCGCAGATTTCCCTGAAGAATGATGCGGCCGCGTTTGAGCAAACAGATCTGTTCGCAAAAACTCTCGACGTGGTCCATCTGGTGACTGGAGAAAACCACTGTCTTGCCCTTGGCGATCAGATCCATGAGGATGCCTTTCAGGAGATCGGCATTGACAGGATCCAAGCCGCTGAACGGCTCATCGAGAATCACGATCTGCGGATCGCTCATCAGGGTGGCAATCAGTTGAATCTTCTGCTGGTTGCCCTTAGACAGTTCTTCAACTCGGCGGTACAGTACATCGCGGACGCCAAAACGTTCCAACCATGCCAGCACGGCCCTGCGCGCATCACCATGCGACATGCCTTGCAGGCGGCCGAAGTAGATCAGTTGATGGATGATTCTGGACTTCTGGTACAGCCCCCGTTCCTCTGGCAAATAGCCAATCTTCACATGCCGCCTGTCCAGAGGCTGCCCGTTCCAGTCGATGCGTCCGGTATCAGGCGCAAACAATCCGAGAATCATGCGGATGGTTGTGGTCTTTCCAGCGCCGTTCCCGCCTAGCAGCGCGAGCGCCTGTCCGGATTGGGCCGTGAACGTGACATCGTCAACGGCCAACACGGATGAAAATCTCTTGGAAACGTGTGTTACACTAAGGCTCAAGTGTATCCCCCGATGTCCGGCCGCACCGACTACAGGCCTGTGATAGTCTAGTATGACAGATTCATAGTCAGTATAGACATTTTTCCGAGCACTGTCCATTAAATGGGATACTTATCATGACGCTGGCTGACTCGGGCATATCAGGAAGATCTCAGAGTGTCGATTAGACCTCAGTTGGAGAAAGGACCGCGAGACCATGAGCTTGTATGCTGACCTGTGCGGTTTAATGAGGGTTGATCAAGTAACGCAAAATGACACTGAACGACTGCACCATGGCCATGACGAATCCTATCATCGACCGCATCTGCCTGACGTGGTCGTGTTTCCGGAGAGCGCGGGTGACGTCGTCGCTGTTTTGCGCTATGCCAATGATCGCGGCGTTCCGGTGGTGCCGTTCGCGGTCGGCAGCAGCCTGGAAGGGCATGTGATTCCCGTTCGCGGCGGTATTAGTCTCGATATGATGCGTATGAACAGAATCAGGGAGATCCGGCGCGACGACTTCCTGGTCTGTGTTGAACCCGGGGTTCGCAAGGATCAGCTAAATGCGGCGTTAAAGCGCTTCGGTCTGTTCTTTTCGGTCGATCCCGGCGCCGACGCGACAGTCGGGGGAATGGCCGCAACCAATGCCAGCGGTACGACAACAGTTCGCTATGGTGTAATGCGTGACCAGATTCGCGCTCTTGAAGTCGTCCTTCCAGACGGGCGTGTCATTCATACTGGTTCTCTGGCTGCCAAGTCGTCGTCCGGGTATCATCTGAACGGTCTTTTTGCCGGTTCAGAAGGAACGCTTGGAGTCATTACAGAGTTGTGGCTCAAGGTGCATGGGTTGCCAGAGAGCATTGCTGCCGCTCGAGCGACTTTCTCTTCGGTCGCCGAATGCGTGGACACGACTGTCGCCGTGATGGGCGCGGGCGTTCCCGTCGCACGGATGGAATTGATTGATGAGGCCACGATGCGCGCGGTCAACCGCTATCGCAACACCTCGTTTCCAGAAGCGCCAACGCTCTTTTTCGAGTTTCACGGAAA